>SFHY01000081.1 GCA_004556255.1 Lactobacillus delbrueckii | reverse complement strand
AGTCAAGGAGGTTTTAAACTTGCAAACATTTTTTCAGCAATTGATAAATGGGCTCTCCCTCGGCAGCATTTATGCTTTGCTGGCTTTGGGATACATGATTGTTTACGGGATCTCAAAGCTGCTTAACTTCGCCCACGGGGACGTCTACATGCTAGGTGCTTACTGGGGTTACTACACAATCAACTACCTGCACTTTGGCTTTATCACCGCCTTGATCACGGCTATGATTGTCTGTGGCCTGGCCGGCGTGATTATTGAAGCAGTTGCCTACCGGCCCTTGAGAAACGCGCCCCGGGTGGCAGCCTTGATTACGGCCATCGGTGTTTCCTTCTTCCTTGAAAACGGGATGTCCTACCTGGTTACTTCAGACACGCGGAACTTCCCGCAGGTTATCAAGCGGAAGACTTTCGATCTGGGCGGGGTAACGATTTCCAACATCCAGCTGATCATCCTGGTAACTACTTTGATCTTGATGCTGGGCTTGATGTACATCATCAACTACACCAAGACCGGGCGGGCCATGCGGTCAGTTTCAACTGACTACGACGCAGCCAGCTTGATGGGGATCAACATCAACCACACGGTTTCAATTACTTTCGCCCTGGGCAGTGCCCTGGCGGGGGCGGCCGGCGTTCTGATCGGCTTGTACTACAACTCAATCGACCCGTTGATGGGGATGACGCCAGGGATTAAGGCCTTCGTTGCCGCCGTGCTCGGCGGGATCGGGTCCATCCCAGGCGCGGCTGTCGGCGGCTTCTTGATCGGTCTTCTGGAAACAGCTGTCCAGGCCATGGGCTTCTCAGCCTTCAGAGACGCGGCCGTCTACATCGTTTTGATTGTTATCTTGCTTGTTCTGCCGGGCGGTCTGTTTGGCAAGAAGCAAGTTGAAAAGGTTTAGGAGGAAGAAGTCAGATGAAGAAAAACTGGAAATATAATCTTTGCTGGCTGATCCTCATGGTGGCAGGATTTTACTTGATCAACACCTTGATGCTGACTGGCGTGATCAATACCTTCTTGGAAAACATGCTGGTAACGATTGGGATCAACATCATTCTGGCGGTCGGGCTGAACCTGGTCATCGGCTTTTCAGGACAATTCTCTTTGGGCCACGCAGGCTTCATGGCCCTGGGGGCTTACGCCACCGGGATCATGACCCAGACAATGAACTCAGCAGGCGGCTTTTACCTGTCAGTTCTGGTCGGGGTAGTTCTGGCAATTATCGTTGCCTTGCTGGTTGGTATCCCGACCCTGCGCCTGCATGGTGACTATTTTGCCATCGCGACGATGGGGGCTGCGGAAATCATCAGAATCGTGATCAACAACATGAAGATCACCAACGGGGCAGCTGGTTTGTTCAACATTCCCCAGTTCGCGACCTGGGATGTGGTTTACATCTTTGTTTGCTTGACCACGATTGTGACTGTCAACTTCATTCACAGCCGGGACGGCCGGGCGGTTATTTCCATCCGGGAAAACGAAATCGCAGCTGAAGCCATGGGGGTCAATACGACCAAGTGGAAGTTGTCAGCCTTTGTTTTAGGGGCGGCAACGGCAGCTATCGCCGGTTCCCTGTACGCTTCTTACCTGCAGACGATCGTGCCATCCAGCTTCGGGATCATGGAATCAATCAACATCTTGATCTTCGTGGTTCTTGGCGGTCTGGGCAGCATTACCGGGACCTTTGTGGCCACCACCCTCTTGGGCGTTTTGGACGCGGCCCTGCAAAGCCTGGGCGTTTTGCGGATGGTCTTCTACGCGGTAGCCTTGATCATCATCATGATCTTCAAGCCAGGCGGTCTGTTTGGTAAATGGGAATTCTCTTTCAAGCGCCTGTTGACGAAAAAGCAAGACGGCGACATGAAAGAAGCCGGAAAAGAAAGCAAGTAGTGAGGAGGAACTGAAATGACAGATGCTTTAAACGCGGACCACATCACCAAAGTCTTTGGCGGTTTGACCGCGGTTGACGATGTTTCTCTGCACGTTGGCGAAAAAGAACTGGTTGCCTTGATCGGACCAAACGGGGCCGGGAAGACCACCTTCTTCAACTGCCTGACCGGGGTGGCACCAGCCACGACCGGGAAGGTCAAGATCGGCGGCCAGGAAGTCAAGAAGAATACCAAGGCCTACAAGGTGGCCCAGATGGGGATTTCCAGAACCTTCCAGAACATCCGCCTCTTCAGCCAGTTGTCCGTTTTGGAAAATGTCTTGATCGCCTTGACCAACCATTACAAGGAAAACTTCTTGACGGCGGTTCTCCGGCTTCCAGCTTACTATAAGACGGAAGACGCCATGGAAGAGCGGGCCAAGGAACTTTTAAAGGACTTTGACCTAGAGGACGTTATGTACTTCCCGGCCGGCAGCCTTCCATACGGGACCCAGCGGCGGGTGGAAATCGTCCGGGCCCTGGCTACTGACCCCAAGATCATCTGCCTGGATGAACCAGCCGCGGGGATGAACCCGGAAGAAACGGCTGATTTGACCAGATTGATCAAGCGCCTGCAGACTGAATACGGGATTGCTGTTCTTTTGATTGAACACGACATGTCCCTGGTCATGAACCTGGCGGAAAGAATCTATGTTTTAGCCGAAGGCAAGCTGCTGGCTAAGGGGACGCCAAGTGAAATCCAAAATGACGAAGCCGTTATCAACGCTTACCTCGGAGGTGGAGCAGATGTCTAAAGAAATTTTGAAAGTCGACCAGCTCTCAGTCAATTACGGGGCAATCAAGGCGGTCCGCGATGTCAGCTTTGACATTAAGGAGGGCGAAATCGTCACCTTGATCGGGGCCAACGGGGCCGGCAAGTCGACTATTTTGAAGACTATCTCCGGTCTTTTGAAGCCGGCTAATGGCGAAATCGTCTTTCTGGGCCAGTCCCTGGCTAAGTTGACCGCGCCTAAGATCGTGGCTGCCGGGGTTTCCCAGGTACCAGAAGGCCGGCGGATTTTTGCCGGGATGACGGTTAAGGAAAACTTGCAGCTGGGTGCTTATCTCCGAAAGGACAAGGACGGGGTGGAAAAGGACATGGAAGCCATGTTCAAGCGCTTCCCGATCTTGAAGGAACGGCAAAAGCAAGACGCCGCCACTCTTTCCGGCGGGGAACAGCAGATGCTGGCCATGGCCCGGGCCTTGATGGCGCGGCCGAAGCTGCTCTTGCTGGATGAACCATCCATGGGTTTGGCGCCAATCTACATCCAGGAAATTTTTGACATTATTAAAAGCATCAACAAGGAAGGCATGACTGTCCTCCTGATTGAACAAAACGCCCGGCAGGCCCTCAGCATTGCCAACCGGGGCTACGTTTTGGCCTCAGGCGAAGTCAAGATGACCGGCAGCGGGCAGGATCTGCTCAACGACCCGGCCGTACAAAAGGCCTACCTTGGTGGTTAAAAATAATAACCTTCGAAATTGGGAAACAAATTTCGGAGGTTATTTTTTTCTTCAATTTTCGTTTCTAGGAAAAGCCGGTTCTATCGGGTATAATTAGACTTAGATTAAAGAAAGCACTGATAATGAGATTAGATTTAATACAAATAGGAGGAAAAAGATGGCGGGATTTAACACCCGGCTGGTTCACCAGCCCCGGCAAGACGACAATCAAACAGGGGCAGTTGCCGTGCCGGTTTACAAGGCGACCACTTTTGCCTACCCAAAGATCGGGGCGGAAGTAAAGTATGACTATTCCCGGTCAGGCAACCCAACCAGAAATGCCGTTGAAGAACAGCTGGCCAGCCTGGAGGGCGGCGACCGGGCCTTTGTTTTTGCCAGCGGGATGGCGGCGATTCACGCGGCTTTGGCGATTTTTGCAGCTGGGGACCATATCGTGATCGGTGACCAAATTTATGGGGGCACCTTCCGGATCGTCTACCAGTATTTCAAAGACCGGGGCTTGGAATTCACGGCAGTTGACACCCGGGATTTGGCGGCAGTAGAAAAAGCCATCCAGCCTAATACCAAGGCAGTCTACTTTGAGCCGGTGACTAACCCGCTTTTGCAGGTGACCCCAGTTTCCGGGATTGCCCAATTAGCCCATGAGCACGGCATCTTGGCTATTACCGACAACACCTTCCTCAGCCCCTATCTTTTGCGGCCGCTTGAATATGGGGCAGACCTGGTTGTTCACAGCGCCACCAAGTACCTGGCCGGTCACTCTGATGTCAGTGCCGGGGCCGTCATTGCCAAGGGAGAGGAGCTGGCTGACCGGGTCTATTTCGTGCAAAATGCCATTGGGGGGATTTTGTCACCGGAAGATTCCAATGAACTGGCCCGGGGGATCAAGACCTTGTCGCTGCGCTTAGACCGGCAGATGGAAAATGTGCAAGCGATTATCGGCTTTTTTAAAAAGCAGGCTGGAATCGCCAAGATCTACTACCCAGGTGATCCGGACCTAGCCGGCTATGACGATTTGCGCAAAGAAGCCAAGGGGGCGGGCGGGGTCTTCTCCTGCGAACTGGACAATGAAATTTATGACCCGGTTGTTTTTGTCAACAGTCTGAACCTATTCAGTCTGGCAGTAAGCTTAGGGGCGGTTGAAAGCCTGGTCGAACTGCCAAGCAAGATGAGCCATGCCGAACTGTCAGAAGAAGAGCAGCTGGCCGCCGGCATCAAGCCAGGCCTTATCCGCTTTGCCGTGGGCATTGAAGACGCGGCGGACTTAATCGCTGACATTGACCAGGCCCTGGCCAAAGCTAAAAGATAATGGATTTGAGGAAATGGAGAAAAAAGATGACAGAAAAAGATACCCGGTCTTTTGAGACCATCGTGGCGGAAGCCGGCAGCATCAAAGACGGTGCCAATCCGGTTGCCCAGGCCCTTTACTTGTCGGCCTGTTACCGGCACCCGGACTTGGACCAGGCGGTCAACTTTGACCGCTTGCAGGGCTTTACCTATTCCCGGGTGGAAACCCCCAACCGGAAAACTGTGGAAGAGACCCTGGCCAAACTGGAAGAAGGCTATCAAGGCTTTGCTGTGGCCAGCGGGATGGCAGCTGTCCAGCTGGTCTTGAGCGTGTTGAAGACCGGGGATGAGGTTGTCAGCTTAGACGACCTTTATGGGGGTGACTTCCGCTACTTCCGCCACCTGGAAGACCACTTCCAGATCAAGTTCAAGCTCTGGAACGGGGAAAGTTTGGAAAATTTGCTGGGGCTTTTGACGCCAAAGACCAAGCTTGTTTGGCTGGAAACCCCGTCAAACCCAATGATGAAGAGCGTGGACATCCAGGCCGTGGCTGATGCTGTTCATGACTACAATCCGGACATCCTGGTGGCGGTTGATAATACTTTTTACACGCCATATTACCAAAAGCCGCTGACCCAAGGGGCAGACGTGGTCATTCACTCTGCCACCAAGTACCTGGGCGGGCACAACGACATTTTAGGCGGGATCGTGGTGGTCAAGGATCCGGTTTTGGCCGACTTTTACTTCCAGTACACCATTACGGTTGTCGACACTATGTCCGCCTTTGACAGCTGGCTTTTGACCAGAAGCTTGAAGACTCTTCCTTTAAGAATGCAGCAGCACACGGCCAACGCGAAAAAGATCGTTTCTTTCCTGGAGCAGGCGCCGCACGTGGAAAAAGTCCTCTATCCGGGCAAGACGGGGATGATCTCCTTTTATTTGGACAGCGACGAAGAAGTCGACCGGGTTCTGAGGAGCGTCAAGCTGATTACTTTCGCGGAAAGCTTGGGCGGGGCAGAAAGCCTCTTGACCATTCCTTACTACCAGACCCATGACGATGTTGCAGAAGACCAGCGCCTCAGGCTGGGGATTACGCCGCGGCTTTTGCGGCTCTCAGTGGGCCTGGAAAACGCGGATGACTTGATTGCCGACCTGGCCCAAGCCTTAGGGGAATAGATAAAAGAAATAAAAAAACAAGTTCCGGAAGTCGGAACTTGTTTTTGCTTATTTCCAGGTCTGCTCGTAGACCTCTTCTTTAAAGCCGCAGGTTAAGTGTTGGTCATCAACGACCAGGGGGCGCTTGATCAACTTGCCGTCTTTAGACAAGAGATCAGCGGCTTCTTCTATTGTCATGTCCGGCAACTTGTCTTTCAGGCCCATTTGCCGGTAGTGCTGGCCGCTGGTATTGAAAAAGTAGCGCAGGCCGCGGTCCTGGTACTTGGTCAGCCAGGACAAGAGCAGGTCTTTTTCCGGCGGAGTCTCCACCAGGTCCTGGAAGTCATAGCTGATGCCCTGGTCGTCAAACCACTTCTGGGCCTTCCGGGAAGTGGAGCAGCGCTTGTATCCATAGAATTTTGGCATGTTTTTCCCTCGATTTCTTCCTTACAAATTGTCTC
>SFHY01000080.1 GCA_004556255.1 Lactobacillus delbrueckii | reverse complement strand
TTCGTGCCAAATTTCTGAATCCCGAAGGTAAATGACAGAAGCAAGGTCATCATCGCGAACGACATCGTCGTCACTGGATCAGCAGTTGGTGATTTGATGACCATATAGTCACCGACTTTCACTTCCAAGAACAACCCAAGTTGATTCATGCAGAAGATGAAAAGGAACAAAACAAAGGCGTAAAGAGACAGATGTTTTTGCGCAGCCGGGTCTTCGACGTTATCCTTGACAATCCCGTCGGTAAAATCGATCAGGTATTCCAGGACATTTTGTTTCTTGTTCGGTTTCATTTCAACTTTACGTGAAAGAGCGTAACAAATGGCAAAAACCACAATTGCCATCAAGGTCGAACCGATAATGCCGACCAAGTCGACATTCAGTCCGGTACCGTTAATATTGAAGACAAGTGATTTCTCCAATTCTTCGTGACCTCCCTTCTTGTGTTGAATTCTTCGAACACGTCATTTATTGTACACCAATAAAAATTAATTGGAACTTTTGCAATCGCTTTTATAGCGACTTTTTTAATTATTTAGTCCCGAAGATCCGGTCACCTGCATCCCCTAAACCTGGGAAGATGTAGCCGTTTGGCAGCAGCTTGTCGTCAAGGGCAGCCGCGTAGATATCAACGTCCGGGTGTTCATCTTGCACCGCCTTGACGCCTTCTGGCGCAGCAACCAGGACGGCCAGCTTGATGTCAGTCACGCCCCGCTTCTTCAAAGCTTCGATGGCCAGGTTGGCGGAACCGCCAGTAGCCAGCATCGGGTCAACGACCAGGCATTCACGTTCCGTAACGTCCTTAGGAACCTTGAAGAAGTACTCTACCGGCTTCAGGGTTTCTTCGTCGCGGTACATGCCAACGACGCCGACCTTGGCTGACGGAATCATTTCCAAAACCCCGTTGACCATGCCCATGCCGGCACGCAGGATCGGCACGATAGTCAATTTCTTGCCGGCCAGTTCCTTTTGCACCGTCTTGCCCATTGGCGTTTCGATTTCAACGTCTTGCAAAGGCAGGTCGCGGGTGATTTCGTAGGTCATCAGACCGGCGATTTCGCCAACGATTCTCCGAAATTCATTTGATCCAGTTTCCTTGCGGCGAATGATCGTCAGCTTGTGCTGAATCAATGGATGGTTTAACACAGTGAACTTTCCCATATAGTTCCTCCATTCAAAAATACCATGTCATCTCTATTATAAATAAAAAAAGAAATGGTTTAAAGCCATTTCTTTTTTAAAAACATTAAATCGTCCAGATTAGACATGATGACCACCGGCAGCCTTGTTTAAACGGTTCATGTAGGCAAGGCTTTCCTCGCCCTGGTCAAAGCCCTCTACATAAATACTTTTAATTTCTGGCCGGTCGTCAAAATAGCGAAGGCCGGCAAACAGGTTGTGGTCAGCCTCCGTCAGATTTTTGCCTAAATTGAACTTATTTTCCTCAGGTACAGGTAAGTTTTCCAAAAGGTCACTAGTTACCATGACCCCGCAGGAAGCATCCAGGTCCAGCTTGGCAAAAGTTTCCGCCTGGTCGACCACGTAAACCTGGGCACTTGGCGCGTAGTGGCGGTATTTCATACCTGGCGCCTTCGGCACGTCCTTGTCACTTACCTGGCCCCGGTTGATCAAAACTTCTTCGCCCAAGACCTGGCTGAGCTCTTCTGGCGTAATCTTGCCCGGCCGCAAAACAACTGCCGGGTTAACCGACAGGTCAACGATGGTTGATTCCAGGCCCACTTCAGTCTCACCACCATCAACGATCCCGGCGATCTTGCCCTTTAAGTCGTGGTAGACGTGCTGGGCCGTAGTTGGGCTCGGCTTAGTCGAGGTGTTGGCGGAAGGCCCGACGATCGGGTAGCCAAGCTTGGCGATCAAGTCATGAGTCAGCTGGTCATCCGGGCAGCGGAAGGCAACCGTTGGCAGGCCCCCGGTTACAGATTCCGGCAGGGCCCCTTCTTTAGCTAAAAGCAGGATGGTCAAGGGACCTGGCCAAAAGTGCTTGATCAACTTCTCCGCCCGCTCCGGCACTTCCTTAGCGTAAGGGCGCATCATGGCTTCGTCAGCCACGGTCACGATCAAGGGGTTGTCGCTAGGCCGGCCTTTGGCCGCGTAGACCTTTTTGACTGAATCGTCCCGGGTGGCCAAAGCCCCCAGGCCATAGACCGTTTCCGTCGGAAAGGCAACTAATTCTCCTTGCCCAAGCAGGCGGGCTGCTTCATCTAATTGTTCCCGTTTAAAAATCTTGGTTTCCATTATTTCTGCCACTCCCCAAACAGCATCCGCGGCTTGCCGGCCATGTCCCGGCGGAATTCCACCTTGAAGTCCGGCAATTTTTCGGCAAACAGGGCCTTCAGCTCATCTTCCTCGCTGAAGCCAAATTCCATGAAGAAGCGGCCGCCTGGATTCAAGTGGTCTCTGACTTCTTCGGCGAACTTCCGGTAAAAGGCCAGGCCATCCTGGCCGCCAAACAGGGCTTCTTCCGGCTCATTGGCCAGAACGCTCTTGTCCATCACATTCTTCTCGCTGGGCTTGATATAAGGCGGGTTGGAAATGATCAGGTCAAACTTGCCCAGGCCCAGCAAAACATTGGCCTTGCGGGTGGTTACGTCCAGGCCGTAGTCCAAAAAGTTCTCTTCACTGATTCTAAGAGGCGTGTCCTTAACGTCACTGGCGTAAAAACGCAGGTCCTTGATCCCCTTGCTTTCAGCTTCCTTGGCCAGGGCCACCGTAATATTGCCTGACCCGGTCCCCAGGTCAAGGACAGTGTCGCCGTCTTTTAAGTGCGTCAGGGCCCATTCAACCAGTTCCTCAGTTTCAAAGCGGGGAATAAGCACGCCTTTGGCCACCCGCAAGCGGTAGCCTAAAAACCAGGCATAGCCCAGGATATACTGGGGTGAGTCCCCTTTAGCCAGGCGCTTCATGTCTTTTCTGGCCTGCTTGACTTCAGCGTCAGACAATTCCATGTCCTGCTTAAGCTGAAACTGGCTTGGTGTTAGGCCCAGCCGTTCAGCCAAAAGAAAGTCGATTTCCTCGCTCCGGGCGCTTTCAGCCAGTTCAATGGCCTCAATCCGCATTTCTCGTAAACTCTTAGGCATTTTCTGCCAGCTCCTCTAATTGCTTGGTTTGGTAGTAAACCGTCAAAGCATCGATGATTTCGTCCAGTTCCCCGTTCATGATCCGGTCCAATTTGTTCAAAGTGAGGCCGATCCGGTGGTCAGTCACCCGGTTTTGCGGGTAGTTGTAAGTTCTGATTCTTTCCGACCGGTCACCAGTCCCGACCGCGTTCTTCCGCTTGGCATCATACTTGTCCCGGTTCTGGCTTTCGTAGTAGTCATAAACCCGGGACTTCAAAATTTCCATGGCCTTGGCCCGGTTTTGCTGCTGGGACCGCTGGTCCTGCATGGCAACTACAATACCAGTTGGCAAGTGGGTCATTCTGACGGCACTGGAAGTCTTGTTGATGTGCTGACCGCCCGCACCGGATGACCGGTAGACGTCCACCCGGATGTCCTTTGGATCAAGGTCGATGTCGACTTGCTCATATTCTGGCATAACGGCAACAGTGGCAGTTGAAGTGTGCACCCGGCCGGCTGATTCAGTTACTGGAATCCGCTGCACCCGGTGGGCCCCGTTTTCATATTTCAGCTTGGAGTAAACCTTGTTACCAGTAATCATGATGGCCACCCGCTTGTAGCCGCCAACTTCAGTTTGTTCGCTGTCGACGATAGAGACGTTCCAGCCCTGGTTTTCCGCGTACTTTTCATACATCCGCAAAAGGTCGCCCGCGAACAGGGAAGCTTCATCCCCGCCGGCTGCCCCCCGGATTTCCATGATGATGTCCTTGTCGTCGTTAGGGTCCTTTGGCAGCATCAAGATCTTGATTTCATCTTCCAGCTTGCCGATTTCATCTTCCAGCTCGGAGTTTTCCATCTTGGCCATCTCAACCAGCTCAGCGTCTGAACCGTCAGCGATGATTTCCTTGTTGCCGGCGATTTCTTCCTTGTCGGCCTTGAACTTGCGGAACTTCTGCACGACTTCCCGCATGTCAGCTTCTTCCTTGGTAATTTCCATGTAGCGCTTGGTATCAGCGATGACTTCCGGGTCCGCCATCATTTCCTGAATTTCTTCATAGCGCACTTCCAAGCTTTCCAGCTGTGCCATTACATTATCCATTTAATCAATCCTTCCAATAAAAACTAGTCTCTTGCCTGATCGGGGTGGAAATAGTGGAAGCGGCAGACCGGGTAGTAGGCCTCGTCGCCGCCAATCTGCACCTGCTCGCCCTCATAAACGGGCAAACCGTCCTTGTAGCGCAGGGCCATGGTTGCCTTGTGCCCGCAAAAGTGGCAAATTGTCTTCATCTCTTCTATTTTATCAGCATAAAGCAAAAGATACTCACTGCCTTCAAAAAGATGGTTCTGAAAATCATTCTTCAGGCCAAAGGCCATCACCGGAATGTGCAAGTCGTCAACGACCCGGGCACACTGGATGACCTGGTTCTTTTTTAAGAACTGGGCCTCATCGATCAAGACCGCCGCTAAGGGGTGGCCGTCCGCTTCCTGCTCTTGCTGGTTCAAAGCCGCGATGTATTCAAAGAGGTCCAGGTCCGGCTCAATCGGCTGGGCGCTGCGGCTGAGCCCGATCCGGGAAGCCACCACGCCGCGGCCGGACCGGGTGTCAACACTGCTGGTCAATAAAGCCACCTTGCGTCCTTGAATCTCGTAGTTGTGGGCAACCTTCAAGATTTCAATCGTCTTGCCGCTGCCCATCGCTCCGTATTCGAAAAAAAACTGTGCCATATTCTCCACCTTTGTATTAATCTCGCTCAAATAAGTATAGTGTATTTTGCAAAAGTTTAAAAGCGTCGCATTTTCCCCGCTAAACTTTCCGTCTTATGGTAAGATTTATCATAGTTTTAATGCAGAATAGGAAGTTAATCATGA
Organism: Lactobacillus delbrueckii; assembly: GCA_004556255.1. Lineage (GTDB taxonomy): Bacteria > Bacillota > Bacilli > Lactobacillales > Lactobacillaceae > Lactobacillus > Lactobacillus delbrueckii_B. The sequence goes on along the minus strand of SFHY01000080.1, from coordinate 1,540 downwards.
GTTTTAAATCCAACATCGCAACTTTTGCCGGCAAGTCCTCTTACTGGTTCCTGCACAATGTCTTAAAGGGCGGGACCAGCTTCCCCGGCAAGCTGGCCATGAAGCTTGACCCAGATGTCCTTGAGCAGCTGGGCAAGGACTACGAGACCATTATCGTTACCGGGACCAACGGCAAGACCATGACCACGGCCCTCATCACCCAGACCTTGAAAGAAAAATACGGCAATATTTTGACCAACCCCTCCGGGTCCAACATGGCCCAGGGGATCGTAACCGCCTTTTTGGCTCATGGCCAGAAAAAAAGCAGCCGGAAACTGGCCGTTTTGGAAGTCGATGAAGCCAACGTCAAGGCCGTAACCCAGTTGGTTCACCCCAAGGCTTTTGTCCTGACCAACATTTTCAGAGACCAGATGGACCGCTACGGGGAAATCTACACGACCTATGAAAAGATCGTCGACGGCATCAAGCTGGCGCCAGAGGCAACCATCATCGCTAACGGGGACGCCAGCATCTTCTCTTCAGTCGACTTGCCGAATCCAAAAGTCTTCTTTGGCTTTGAAACTGACCAGGACAAACCGCAAAACGACCTCAAGGCTGCCGTCAACACTGACGGGGTCCTCTGCCCTAAGTGCGAGCATATCCTGCACTACCACGCAATTTCCTATGCCAACCTGGGTGACTTCTTCTGCCCGAACTGCGGCTACAAGCGGCCGGATTTGACCTACAAGCTGGAAGAAATCAGCGAGCAGACCCCGAGCCGGATCAAGTTTACCATTGAAGGCAAGGAATTCGCCATCAACATCGGCGGCACCTACAATATCTACAATGCCCTGGCCGCCTTTGCCTGCGCCAGAGAATTCGGCGTTTCCGCCAATGAAATCGCGGCGGCTTTTGCCAAAAACAAGCGGATCTTCGGCCGCCAGGAACTGATTCACTACCAGGGCAAGCAGATCAACATCATCTTGGTCAAGAACCCGGTTGGCTTAAACGAAGTCCTCAGCCTCCTGGATACGGAAAAAGACCACTACAGCCTGGCTGCCCTCTTAAACGCCCACCACGCTGACGGCATCGACACCAGCTGGATCTGGGACGGGAACTTTGAAAACCTGGACCGGGACAAGATCGACCAGGTCATCGTCGGCGGCGAGCGGCACAAGGACATGGCCTTCCGCCTGGAAGTTGCCGGTTTTGACCCGGACAAGATGATCATTGAAAGCGACTTTGACCAGCTGCTGGCCGCTTTTGCAAAGGCGCCGACTGACAAGATCTACATTCTCTCAACCTACACGGCCATGCTGCACCTGCGGCAGGTCTTTGCCGACAAGGGCGTCTTGAAGAGAAGAATCAACTAGCATACGCAAAGTAAGTAAAAGAGTAAATAAAAATCCCGCGGTCAGTGATATGACCCCCGAAATTAGGACACTAATTTCGGGGGTTATTTTGGTTCTGTATAAAAACGTGTGTAAATTAACTAAGGGACTTAAGGCTTCTTCCGAGATAATTCCATTAATCTCAAGAAGAAATATTCATCATCTGGATA
>SFHY01000079.1 GCA_004556255.1 Lactobacillus delbrueckii | reverse complement strand
AAAGACACCGTCGACCGGATTGCCCAGTATCTCAAGCCGGAAACCGACTGGACCCTGTCAGCCGATGACCAGACCTACTTGATTCTTCACATCTGGCGGGTGACTCACCGCTAAAAAATAAAAAATTCCGCATTTTCTGTTGACAGCGCTTTTAGGAATCGTTATCATAATAAATGTCTTAAGCGTGTTACTGTTAAATCAGGCATGAACCTATCACGAAATCAGCGCTGGCAATATCATTTGTCAGTCTTACTTGATTTACCGATAGGTTCTTTTTTCGCTTAAACCAGGTGTGTTACTAGTTCGACTAGGCATGAACCCGCAAGCTTATACAGGACTCTTTCTATCTTTTCCACGCGAAGAATCCTGGCTTGCGGGTTTTTATTTTGGCAAATTAAAAAAAGTGAGGATAACGATTATGGCAAAGAATTACGATGAATTAGCCAAAGACATCGTTGCGCACGTCGGCGGGGAAGAAAACGTCTCCTCCCTCAAGCACTGCGTGACCAGACTGCGCTTTGTGTTAAAAGATGAATCGAAGGCTGACACCGACTACCTGAAGAAGCGGGACGGGGTCATCACCGTCGCTAAAGCCGGTGGCCAGTACCAAGTGGTTATCGGCAACGAAGTTGCCGACGTATACGACGCGGTTCTCAAAAACTCCCACATCAAGGGGGTTGGGGAAGTCGCTGAAGACGACGCCGAAGACGCGCCAAAGGGCAACTTGTTCGACCGTTTCGTCGACTTGATCTCCAGCATCTTCCAGCCATTCCTGGGCGCCCTCTGTGCCGCCGGTATGCTTAAGGGGCTAACTGCCCTGCTGGCGGCCACCGGGATGCCGGCAACTAACAGTATCTACATCCTCTTCAACGCCATGGGCGACGGGATGTTCCAATACCTGCCATTCTTCCTGGCCTTGACTGCCGCTCGGAAGTTCAGACTTGACCAGTTCACTGCTCTGGCCTTGTCCGGGGCTATGCTCTACCCAACCTTGACCACTACGGTTAAGGCAACCACCAACTTCTTCGGCCTGCCGATCAAGCTGCCAAGTGGCGGCTACTTCCAAACTGTCGTGCCAATCATCCTGGCCGTTTGGTTCGCCTCCCTGGTTGAAAAGCGGATGAAGAAATGGATGCCAACGGACATCAAGATGTTTGCTGTACCATTCTTCACTCTCTTGATTTCAGTACCGCTGTCCATCCTTTTGATCGGGCCAGTAGCCAATACCCTGTCCGCCTGGGTTGGGGTTGCCTTCCAGGCTATCTACAAGCTCAGCCCGATGCTGTACGGGGCAGTTCTGGGTGGTCTCTGGCAAGTCCTGGTTATGTTCGGTCTGCACTGGGGCCTGGTTCCTCTGGCCATCATGGACTTTGCCCAAAAGGGCTGGTCAGTTCTCTTGAACCCATCTGTTGCGGTCTGCTTCGCCCAAACTGGTGCCCTGGCAGCCATCATGATCAAGACCAAGGAAAAGAAAGTCAAGGAACTTGCTACCCCAGCCTTGATTTCCTCAATCTTCGGGGTTACTGAACCGGCCATCTACGGTGTTACCCTGCCGATGAAGACGCCATTCATCATGACTTGTATCGCTGGTGCCATCCAAGGTGTCTACTGTGGTTTGACCAACGTTACCGGCTACGCCATGGGCGGGATGGGGATCTTCGCCTTCCCTTCATACATCAACCCTAAGACTGGTTCATTCGCCAGCGTCATCAACCTGGCTATCTGCGCGGTTGTCTCACTGATCTTGGGCTTTGCCTTGACCATGATGACCAAGGTTCCGCGCCTTTACGGGGAAGAAGAAACTGCTTCAAACACTCAAACTACTGAAACTGCTGCTCCAGCAGAAGGTCCTGCAGTAACTGTTGCCGGCGAAACTATCCTGGCCCCAGTTGCCGGGGAAGTTTGCCCGCTCAGCGAAGTAAAAGACGAAGTCTTCTCTTCCGGCGCTATGGGCGATGGCATTGCCATCAAGCCAAGCGAAGGGCTCTTGAAGTCACCAGTTGACGGTACGGTCAGCCTGGTCTTCCCAACTGGCCACGCTATCGGTCTGAAGAGCAAGAACGGCGCGGAAATCTTGATCCACATCGGCATGGACACGGTTGAACTCAACGGCGAAGGCTTCGAAGTCCTGGTCTCCAAGGACCAAGAAGTCAAGGCCGGCCAGCCACTGGTTAAGTTTGACCTGGACGCCATCAAGGCCAAGGGCTACGACCTGACCACGCCAGTCATCATCACCAATTCCAAGTCCTACCAGGAAATTGGCGACAGCAAGCGTGGCGCGGTTAAGGCTGGCGACCAGCTGCTGGCCCTGTCCTAACGACAAAACACCAATACATATTTCTCTCAAAAACGCTCATGAAAAGATTTGCCCCGGCAAATCTTTTTGTGCATTAGACAGATAACAGAAAGGACCAATAACATGAAGCAAAAGAATATCTCAAACACTTTTCCAAAAGGCTTCCTTTGGGGCGGGGCCACTGCCGCCAACCAGTATGAAGGCGCCTATTTAGAAGACGGCAAGGGGCTCAGCACGGCCGATGTAATGACCAACGGCTCCCACACTGAAGCCAGAAAGATCACCTGGAAGAAGCCGGAGGCCGGGGAAAGCGGCTACGTGCCAATGGCTTTCGGGGCAGATGTGACCTTCCCGGAAGGAGCGGACCCGGCAGTTTTGGATGGCTACTACTACCCGAGCCACACGGCAACTGACTTCTACCACCACTACAAGGAAGATATCAAGCTGATGAGTGAGATGGGCTTCAAGTGCTTCCGCCTCTCCATCAACTGGGCCCGGATCTTCCCAAATGGCGACGACGCTGAGCCAAACGAAAAGGGCTTGGAATTCTACGAAAAAGTCTTCCAAGAATGCCGCAAGTACGGCATTGAACCTTTGGTTACCCTGTCTCACTACGAAACTCCGCTTAACCTCTCTATCAAGTACAATGGCTGGACCAGCCGCAAGCTGATCGACTTCTTCGTTACCTACGCCAAGACGGTCATGCAGCGCTACAAGGGCCTGGTTAAGTACTACCTGACTTTCAACGAAATCAACATGATGGGCCTTGCTCCTTACATGGCAGCCGGAATTTTGACCGATGATGCCCAAAGCAAGGCCCAAGGCGCCCACAACCAATTCGTGGCCAGCGCTTTGACGGTCAAGGCGGCCCGGGAAATCGACCCGGAAATCAAGGTCGGCCAGATGCTGGCTTACGGCCCGGTCTACGCCTTGACGGCTGACCCAAAGGACCAATTGAAGGCCCTCAAGCAAAACGACGCTACCCTCTTTTACAGTGACGTCCAAACCGGTGGCCGCTACCCGGACTGGATCTTGAAGAAGTACGAAACTGAAGGGATCAAACTGGACGACGAAGATAGCGACTACGAGCTCCTGGCCCAGTACCCGGCTGACTTCCTCAGCTTCTCCTGCTACTCCTCATCCGTTGTAACCACCCATGAAACCGACGACACGGCTGGCGGCAACCTGGCTATGGGGGTCAAGAACCCTTACCTTAAGACCAATGACTGGGGCTGGACGATCGACCCTGACGTATTGCGGATCGCCTTGAACCAGCTCTGGGACCGTTACCACAAGCCGCTCTGGATCGTGGAAAACGGCATTGGGGTCAAGGACCAGATCAGTGAAGACGGCAAAATCCACGACCCGGAAAGAATCTCCTATCTGCAGCAGTGCATCTCTTCCATGCGCGACGCCATCAACCTCGATGGCGTTGACCTGATGGGTTACGAAATGTGGGGCTGCATCGACCTGGTTTCCGCCGGAACCGGTGAAATGCGCAAGCGCTACGGCTTTGTCTACGTTGACCGTGATGACAAGGGCGAAGGCAGCCTCAAGCGGATTCCAAAGGACTCCTTCTACTGGTACAAGAAGGTTATCGCCAGTGACGGCGAAGATTTAAGCAACTAAAAATATATCCCCACCTAAAAAGCTCCTGTATCGTGATTGATACAGGAGCTTTCTTATACTCTAAAAGCCAAAATATGGCTCACATGGAGCCGATAAAGTTGCTGCCAACCCAATAGACTAAGCCAAGAAAGATTGCCCCAGCAAGCAGGGCTTCAGCTGCTAAGCCCCGTTTATGACTGACCCAGCCATATACAGCTAAGCCAATGGCCACTCCAGCAACCAGCAGGACGAGAATCCCCACGAATGATGAAATCGGCACAGCGCTCACCCTCTTTCACTATCCATCACCTATCTGCCAGCACAAGGCTGTGTTGCTTTTGCCAAAAGCATACTGCATTTCAAGCCCTGTATCAAGTGCAAGAAAAAGCTCCCGTATCGCGATTGATACGGGAGCTTTCTTTTCTGGAAAAGCGTTTCTCTTAGCTAATTAGTGCAATTCCAAGTAATTTTCAGCGTTTCTCAAGTCTTCGATTGACAATTGGCCAGGTGCTGAGGTCTTGCCAACGGCACCGAATGACAGGCAGGAGCCGAAGACTTGGCCGGCAATCCGGCTGACCTTGCCCAAGTCGGCCATTGCCATGGTGATGATTGGCGTTGAGAGTGCCTTGCGGGCGTTGTTAGTAGCGCTCAACAGGGTCAAAACGTCGTCAGCACTGTGCGGCATGCAGGCCAGCTTTGGCACGTCAGCGCCCAAGTCAGCCATCTTCTTCAAGCGGAATTCGATGACGTCCTTGGCTGGCACCTTTTCAAAGTCGTGGTTGCTCATGATAACTACCACGTTGTAGTTGTGGGCTTGCTTAACCAGGTCCTTGACTCTTTCTTCATCGTGGAAAAGTTCGATGTCGACCGCGTCGCCCAAACGGTTGGTTACTACAGTAGCTACCAGGTCCAGGTATTCGTCTTCACCAAGTTCCAGGACGCCGCCTTCGTTCTTGGTTCTGAAAGTAACCAGGATTGGCAGTTCGCCAACTACGTCCCGCAAAGCCTTAGCCGTAGCGATCAGCTTTTCATTGTCCTTGATGCCGGCTTCGTAGTAGTCGATCCGCCATTCCATGATGTCCGGCTTGGCAGCCGCGATTTCCTTGGCTGAAGCCAGGATTTCTTCTTCAGTCACGCCAACGTTTGGCACGGCAATCTTTGGCAGGCCTTCGCCCAAAACGATGTTTCTAACTTTTACAGTAGTCATTTTTTTATACCTTCTATTTTTCTGCTTTTGCTTTTAAAAAATTACTTCTTCAGTGAACCAAACAGCTTCTTGTAACGGATAGCGATGATGGTCGTGTCCACGAAGCCCAGCAGGGCAACAATCACGTCAAAGAACATAACTTCTCTCATCCCTGGCAAAGCGTTGATTACCAAAGGAATAGTAAAGGAAGCGATTGAACCGGCAGTGTAGAAGAAACCAGTAACCGTCCCCTTGCCAGCTGGGAAGAAGTCGGCCATAACCGTCAAGCCCAGCTGCATTACGCCACCAGCGGCGAAGAAACCAACGGCGAAGGCCAGAACAGCCATCAATACCGCGCTGCTTGGGTATGCCCACATCAAGAAGATGGCAATGAAGGCACCCAAAGTGTAGATTGGCACCAGTTGCACTTCCTTAAACTTGCTGCCGATCACTGCAGTAAACAGGACGCAGCAGATTGAACCAAGTGAGTACCAGGAAACCAGGGCGTGGGCAGCACCGTCGTTCATGTGGCTGATTTGTTGCCCGTATTGCGTCAGCATTTGGCTGACCATGTAGAAGGTAGCTTGGGAAATATAGCCGTAAAGGATGAACAAGGTACCGTCAACCCACTTGTTGGACTTAACGGCTGGCTTGTCGCCAGCAACGGCAGCTTCAGCTTCGGCAGCCTTCTTTTCTTCAGCTTCAGCAACTGCCTTGGAGTCCGGGAAGGCACCCTTGAGGAAGTAGATGAAGGTGATAACCAGGATGGCAGCTGGGATAACGATTGACCAGCCGTACCATGCGTGAGCAGCAGCCAGGCCGCTGACGATGAATGGCAAAAGGAACTGGGCACCAGAGATGAAGGCCTTCAAAACAACGTTGGAAGTCCCCTTGGCATCTGGGAAGATTTCCATCAGGGCTGGGTAAGTACCAGTGTCCAGGAAGGAGTTGGCCATCCCGGCGCAAATACCCAGAATGTAGGCCACAGTCACGCTCTTGGAGAAGAGCAGGCCAACAAAGAAGACCAGGTAGAAGACGATCCCCAGTTGCACGAATGGCTTTCTGCCGAACTTGTCAGACAGGATACCTGAGATCAAGAGGTTGATGATCCGCCCGATACCCAGTGAGGAAACTACGGCGATGGCACCAGTCGTGGTCGTGCCCCATTGCTGGGCCAGGCTGGATGCATTTTGTGAAATGATGATAACGCCCATCCCGTGCACGAAGTAGTTCATGTACAGCATGAAGGCAGTCATCATGTACTTGTTCTTTTTCATGATTTTGTCCTTCCAAAAATACCTTCTGTCGGCAAATATTCAGCTGCAGAAGGTATTGATTTAAACCAATTTCTATTAAGTTTGCTGGTTAAAAATTTTGGTTCAGTATAAATTCTTGTGTAAATAGAAATTAGATAACAAAAAAAGAAGG
>SFHY01000078.1 GCA_004556255.1 Lactobacillus delbrueckii | reverse complement strand
TCTGACGGAAGATATTTGCCCTTGCTTTTAGCTAAAAAGGGGCTGGAGGGGCAAAGAAATGCCGAAAAGGCTTGCCTAACATGGGGGAAGAGGGGTATAATTACTACTGATTTTCGAAAATCGATGAAAGGATGAAGAGACATGTCAAGAAATATCCACACGGGTATCAACCCACACCGTCGTCCACGTAACGCTTCTAACGCTAAGGAACGCGTTGCTCACGCAGCTGCAGTTGTAAACTACTTGAACCAAGCTGCTAAGGACGAAAACAAGTAATTTGTTTTTAAACAGACGATAAAGACTCTGGCTTTTGGCCAGGGTCTTTTTTTCGCCCGCTTTTTGCCTTATGATAGGAAAAAGCTAAGAGACAAGTAAGAAAGAAAACAAGGAGGCAAAAATGAAGTTTCAGTGCAGCAGCTGCGGTTTAAGACTGGAATCCCTGCATTTCAAGCTGCCCGGCCTGGTCAATGACCGCCTGGCCAGCCTGTGTGACATCTGCCGGCAGCGGGGGCTGGATCCGGCAGCTTACCCCAATCCCGTGGTCAAGCTGTTCGCGGCCAACCTCCTTTATGCCTTTGTCGGCAAGGATGGGGAAGCAAGCGGGGACTTTTTACTGCCAGATTTAAAAATCCGCCGGTCCTACGAGGCTCTCATGCAAGACTATGACGGCAATGTTCTGGCCAAGCAGCAGCTGCCCAGAGAGGACTTGAACCAGGCTGTGATCAAGGCTGAGGATGATCCCAGCTTCTTTTTGCCAGGGAAACTCCCTTTCGCGGAAAAGCTCCAGGCCCTGGGCCTCAGCGTTGACTTCCAGTTAAACGAGGTTGATTATATCGACCGGGAGCGGATCCGGGCCAAGTACAAGTACCGCTGCCAGTACTGCGGCCGGCGGGGGCGGAGCGTGGACCATAAGGACCCGGTCTCTGTCTCGCACGATAACAGCCTGGACAATCTGATTTTGTCCTGCAGCGAGTGTAACCGTATCAAGTCTAATATGCCCTATGACCTTTTTGTCAAGCTCAACGAGGAATTGCAGCCTTTAAACAAGAAGCTGGTCAAGTACGAGAACGCTCTGGGCCCCTTGGAAAAAGAATTCCAGGACCGGCGGAACATGCTGGCCGCCAAGGTGCATTTAAAGGGCGTGGTGAATGACCCGGAACTGGCCGCTATCCGCAAGGAAAACAAGCGCCTGCGGGATGCCATCGACAGTTTAGAGAGCGACTATGACGCGGCCCGGCACTTGCGCGAGGACCACTTCAAGCTGGGCTGGAAGCTCTATTTGGCCCAGCAGGATAAGGAGATCATCTGATTTTGATAACTTAAATCTTATGGAGAGGGTATTGAAAGTTAGACCAGGAAGCTTTTTGCAGAAAAAATCTCCAGAATGTACAGGCTTATAAAGTTTACAAAAGCGCTACAGGACAACTCACAGCGCTTTTTTGTTTTGTAATCAGACCGATACATTCCTGTAACAATTGAAAGTTATACTATAGATTGTTATCAAACAAACCACATGTTAAAGGAGAAAAGACGTTTCATGAAGAAAAAGAACCTGTTGATGACTACTTTGGCAGCGCTGAGTGCATCTGGCGCCCTTTTAACTACTGGGGCCAGCGCCTTGGCTGACAGCTACACTGTTGTTAAGAACGACACTCTGTGGGGCTTGTCCAAGAAGTACGGTGTTTCAGTAAGCGACTTGAAGAAGGCTAACGGCGTTTCCGGCCATTTGATCTACGTGGGCCAGAAGCTGCAAATCCCGGCTAAGTCAACCAAGGCAGTCAAGGCTGCTAAGGCAACTAAGACTACTAGTGCAAGTACCGTTGACACTACTTCAACGACCCACACGGTCGTAAAGGGTGACACTTTGTGGAGTCTGGCTAAGAAGTACGGCGTTTCCGTAAAAGCTTTGATGAAGGCCAACAACTTGTCAAGCAGCACTATCTTGATCGGCCAAAGCTTGAACCTGCGGGCTGGCATGACTACTTACGGGGTAAACGGCGTAACTACTGGCTCAAGCTCAACTGCCGCAAGCACGAACACTGCTTCATCAACCAGCACGACTGCTTCCAGCCAGGCGCCAAAGGCCAAGAAGACTACTACTAAGGCGAAGAGAACTACTACTAACACTAGCAGCAATACCAACACCAACACTAGTGCCAAGGCTCAAAGCCAGTCAACTGCTTCTAACAGCAGTGCGTCTACTACGACCAACACTAATACAGCAGCATCAACTGCTAACACTACTTCAAGCACTAACACTGCATCAACTACTAACACTGCAGCATCCAGCACTAACACTGCTTCAAACACCAACACTGCAGCAAGCAGCAGTCAAGCAGTCAGCCAGGCACCAACTGGTTCAACTTCAACTTCAACTGCAACCTCAACTGCCTCAGCCAGTGCCAGCGCGATCACTTCATACGCTTTGACCTTCCTGGGCGTACCTTACGTTTGGGGCGGGACCACGCCAAGCGGCTTTGACTGCTCCGGCTTGGTACAATACGTTTACAGCCACTTCGGCATCAACCTGGGCCGGACTACTTACACCCAGCAATACGCCGGCACTAAGATCAGCGTGGCCAGTGCCCAAGCTGGTGACCTCTACTTCTGGGGTTCATACGGTTCAGCCTACCACGTAGCCATCGCCCTGGGCGGCGGCCAATACGTCATGGCGCCAGCCCCAGGCCAAAACGTGATGACTGGCAGCGTGTCCTCATACACGCCAAGCTTCGCCGTCCGCGTTTTAGGCTAAAAATTTCCTCATCGATATCAAACAGTTTAAGCAGCGCCAGCCAGCCGGCTGGCGCTGTCTTCTTTTGCCTGGCTATAATTAAAGGTGTACTATTTTATTTATAATTGCCCGACTTTTAATTTTATATTTGCTATAATATTGACTGGCTTTTTTGAATTAAAAGCCTCTACAAGCGCTTTTAGACAGGCAGGATAATAATTGTTCGGAAAATACAGGTAAAATTACTTTTATAGGTATATAGCGGTTAGACTATAAATTGATAAGCTATCAGTTCAAAAAAGCTTTTTTCCGGGCAAATATGGGCTATAATCTAAGGTAAAACAGGTAAAACACGCAATTTAGGGTAAGCCAACTTTTAGATTAGGACAGAGGATCGCGGGAAAATGACAAATACGGCTCTGCTTTACGCGCTAGGGGAATTCTTCTGCATGGCAATCATGCTGATCTTGACCGGCGCCTTAAAGCCAATTACAAATTACGGGAAAAGGGAAAAATGGCTGGCGGCATCGTTGGTCAGCGAAACCCTTTATTTTTTGGGAGATGCCCTGGACAAGCTGCAATTGGGCGGGGTCCTGCCAGCCAGCCAGGTGGGCCTGCTCTTTACCGGCACATATAAGCTGTGGATGCTGGACTTCGTCAGTCTGGCGGTCTTCTTCTACATTGACCAGTGCGGGGAATTCAGCCTGGCCGACAGCCGGCCCAAGCAGATGCTGGTCTGCTCAGTTGCCGTGCTTAACAGCGTTTTTGAACTGCTCGTGCTCTTGATCAATCCAGGCTGGCTCTTGACGAACCAGCTTCAGCCGACCATGCTCTACAACCTCCTGCTTTTGCTGGTCCCCCTTCTGTATTCTTTGGCCGCTATTGGCCTGGCCATCAACGGAATCCGGCAGAGCCCCTCTAAAAATATTCGGCAGTTTTACCTGACTACGGCCAGCTGGCCGATGCTGCTGGTCATCTTCGGGGGCCTGGACATCTACGTTGGTACCTTTCCTTTCTACGCCTACGTGGCGACGGCCTGCCTCTTGTTCCTGGCCGTCTACCAGTTCAGAACCCTGGTCGACACCGTGTCCCTGGGCAGCTTGAGCAATATCAAGGGAAGGGAAAAGTTAAAGTCCTATCTCAAGAGTATCCAGCGGCGGGGAGCCAGCAGCGACTACTACCTCGTTTTAGTTGACATGAACGGGCTGAGATCGATCAACGACATCTACGGCCGCTCAGAAGGCGACCAGGTCCTCTTTGCCGTCAGCCAGGCGGTTGGCCAGCTGGCTGAGAAGATGCACGGCTTCAGCTGCCACTATGGCGGGGATGAATTTTTGGCCGTGGTCAAGCTGGCTGATGACGCGGAAGCCAAGCGGGTCTTTGATGACTTGCAGGAAGAAGTCAAGCACATGGCCAGCATCCAGGGCCTGCCGGTCGTTCCCCAGCTGGTAACTTCGGCTGTCCGCTTGGACATGGCAGACGGGGATTTGCCAGCCCAATTGCGGATCGCTGAAGAGAAGATCTACCATCAGAAGCGGGACCTGGACGGGGAAATGCGGGAAAACAACTTCTTCGTCGACAAGGTGACGGGCCTGCCTAACACCAACTACTTCCATAGTTTTGCCAGCTCCTACCTTAAATCCTGCCTGGAAAAAGGGGATATACCAGCCGTTGTTTTGATCAATGTCAGCAACATGCAGGCCTACAACAACCGCTATGGCTTTGAAAAAGGCGACCAGCTCCTCTCGCGGATTGCTCATATTTTGCAGAAATTTTTTGACGACGGAGTTCTGGTCCGCTTCGCGGAAGACAACTTCCTCTTGGCGACAGATGCTCCAGACCTGGTAAAGAGCCTGGAAGGGGCGGCCGAGGAAATCAACAAGGAAACAGATGCCGGCATCAGGGCCGGGGTCTACCGCTATAAAAATATCAGTGAGGGCTTGATGACGGCGGTCGACAAGGCCAAGCGGGCCCTGCGCTACCTCAACAACAACCGGGCTGTGGTCTGCCAGGTCTACAACCAGGAGGTCAAGCAGGACTTTGAAAGACGGGGCTATGTCCTGGAAAACTTCCAGAAGGCCCTGGATGAAGGCTGGATCCGGCCATACTTCCAATTGGAAAGCCGCAGCTTGACCGGGCGGATCTGCGGGGCGGAAGCCCTGGCCCGCTGGGTTGACCCGAAATACGGGGTCTTGGGACCGGGCTTTTTCATTGAAGTACTGGAAGAAGCCCACCTGGTGCACAAACTGGACTTGGCCATCATCCGCCAGGTCTGCGCTATGTTGGCCAGAAGAAGAGAAGAGCAGCAGCCTTTGGTGCCGATATCGGTCAACCTCTCCCGGGTGGACTTCCAGGTCTGCGACATTTATGCCGAGATTGAAAAAATCCGCCATTACTTTAAGCTGCCCGCCAGTCTGCTGAAGATTGAAATCCTGGAGTCAACGGTGACCAGCAAGCCGCAGGAATTGCGGCAGGCTATCGCTAACTTCCATGCCAGCGGCTATGAGGTTTGGATGGATGACTTCGGCAGCGGCTACTCCAACTTCAACAACCTGGATGAGTACGACTTCGACCTCTTGAAGATCGATATGGTCTTTTTAAGAGACTTTGACAGCCGGTCCAAGGTCAAGACCTTGCTGGCGATAGTGGTCGATATGGCTAAAAAGCTGGGGATGCACACTCTTTGTGAAGGGGTGGAGACCCAGGAGCAGTCGGATTTCTTGCGGGAAATTGGCTGCGAGCGCCAGCAGGGCTACCTGTTCTCCAAGCCGATTCCGGAAGAAGAATTTTTGGCCAAGCTGGATACGGGGAAATTAGAGGACCCAGATAGCAATAGCTACTATGACAAGATCAGCCAAGTCAATGTCCTCTTTGACCCAATGATTGACCAGGGCAGCCAGCAGACTGTAGGCATCAAGCTGCCGATCTGCATCTTGGAAAAGAGAGCCGACCAGCAGATCCACTTCAGCTTCATGAATGAAAGCCACCGGCAGGTGCTCAAGACCTTTGGCTATCCAGTAGCCAGCTGGGAAGAAGCCGCCAACCTGGAATATCCCTTTAAGAAGGTTATCTTGGAACTGATGGAGGAGAGCAAGGGAGAGCCGGGCCCGGTCAGCCGGATTTACGACTTCAGAGGCAAGCAGTTCCTGCTGGAGGTCCGCTACCTGGCTCATGACCAAAAGAGCCAGCGCGACGCCTTCGTCTACACCTTTGAAGGCTTGGCCAAGTAAGATGAAAAGAAGATAAGCAAAAGGCTTCCGCAGCGCGGAAGTCTTTTTTGATTCATTTGTGATTTAGTTGTTAGTAGTATGATGGATATGATTCAGGATTATCTACTACATACTTAAAGTACGCAGGTAATCTAAACATACTGCTATTTCCTAACTGAACAACAGGCATTTCTTTGGTGAAATGGTCACCTGGCTTGATTGCAGAGGTGAGATCCCCACAATATTCCAAGTAAACATCAGCATCATTATTAAAGAAAAGTTTAGTTGCATCAGCTTCTTGATCGTATTCGAGGCCTGTCACAGTATCTGAAACCTTAATAGTATCTCCTGCTTTATAAGACTTTACGGAGTATACCGCACTGCCATTGTCCATCATTTGATCATACAGCTCTGAAACGGTTAGCGTATCTGACGACTTCTTTTCATCAATCGTTGAAGCTCCCCACGATGGTCTTGTCAAATCACCGTATCCAGCAACAGAAACATATTCTCCATTTTCCATTGTGATAGGAGCGGCATTGGTAGTCGTTCTATTTCTAGCCGCTACCCTTGTGCCAAATGTCTTG
>SFHY01000077.1 GCA_004556255.1 Lactobacillus delbrueckii | reverse complement strand
TTAACGGCGACCTGTCTCTTCAAAATTATGTCATCAGCCAGGTAGACATTGGCCATCCCGCCTTCACCCAGGGTGTCGACGATCCGGTAGCGGTCTCCAAGCAAATAACCTTTATTGATCACTCGCTCCATCCTCCTCATTTACGGCCAGGCAGACGGTAATATTGTCGCCGCCGCCCAGACGATTGGCTTCATTGACCAACTTGTTGCACCTCTCTTGCAGGTTCAGGCCCTTGGTTGCCAAAACCTGTTGAATCAAAGGATCCGATAGAGAATTGGTCAAGCCATCAGTGCAGAGAAGGAACACGTCGTCAGTCTTCATTTCAAGTTCATTATATTCCGGATCAATAGTGCTTGAAACGCCTAAGGCTTGAGTGATGATATTTTTCTGAGGGTGGGTCTTCGCCTGTTCTTTGGTGATCTGCCCCATCTTGACCAGTTCGTTGACTAAGGAGTGGTCTTCAGTGATTTGGCGGAAGTTCCCTTCAGAGTAGCTGTAGGCCCGGGAGTCGCCCAGGTGGGCAATCAAGACTTCCTGGTCAAAGAAAATTGCCAGGACAATCGTCGTCCCCATCCCATTCAAATCAGGGAAGCGGTCTGCGGCCTTCAGAATCGTTTCGTTTTCAGAGCGCAGCTGGACGTCCAGCCATTTTCTGGCCAGATTCTTGTCGTGCAGGTCGGTATTAGCGAAGTTGTGGCCCAGGTGGCTGACCGCCATCGTGGATGCCACGTCGCCGCCCTGGTGGCCTCCCATCCCATCGCAGACGATGGCCATGGTTACCCCAACGCGATTTTGAAAAATCTGCACGAAGTCTTGATTGCTCTCTCTAACTCTACCAATGCTTGAAGCAAATGCCGTTTTAATCACAAGTACTAACCCCTTGTCGTAAACTTGGCAATGAAAAATCCATCACTGTTGTAGCTGTCGGGCAGGATCTTCAGCATCCCCTTGGGAGCAGAGATCTTGGCCGTTTCAAATGGTTTCAATGCAAAATCTGGATGCGCGGCTAAAAATTTCCGCACGTTTTCTTCGTTTTCTTCTACAGAGATTGAGCAGGTGGAGTAGACTAACTCCCCGCCCTTTTTCAGCAAGCCGGCTACTTCGTTCAAAATATCCAGTTGGATCTCAGCCAAATGGCTGATGTCTTCCGCCGTTTTCGTGTAGCGGATTTCCGGCTTGCGGCGCAGCAGTCCCAAACCGGAACATGGTGCGTCTATCAATATCTTATCAAATTCTTGCTTGGAAAAATACTCCCTTGCCTTCCGCGCGTCCAAAGCTTTGACCTTGACCCGGCCGGAAACCCGCATTCTGGCGGCGTTTTCCTGGACCAGACGTAATTTCTTTTCATGGATATCCAAGGCCGTAACTTGCCCGTCAGGCAATTGCTCTGCCATTTGGATGGTCTTGCCGCCCGGAGCGCTGCAGGCGTCAAGGGCCTGCTCGTTTCCCTTAAAGTCAAAGGCTTCTGCCACCAGGCTGGCCGCTTCGTCTTGCACCGTTACTTCACCATCTTTGAAAAAATCGGTCAAAACGATCCCGCCCCGGCTTAAGGCATAGCTGCGGCTGGCTAAAGGCGACTCTTTAGGAGCAAAATGGGCCCGGTCCAGGTCCCGGACAACCCGCTTTTCATCAGCCAAAGCCGAAATCCGGATCTCGTTTTTGGCCTTGCTGTTGAAGCTGGTCATGATTTTTTCCGCCCGGCTCTTGCCCCAGTTGGCCACAAAATAATCGCTCAGCCAAAGGGGCATGCTGCACTTGACGCTGAGATAGTCAGGCGCGTCTTTTTCTGGCAGGACTTCCCCCCGCCGCAAAAGCGAGCGCAAGACCCCGTTGACCAGGCGGTAGCCGCTAGAGTTTGGCCGGCCATAAGCCTTAGCCAATTTGTTAGCTTCGTCTAAGACTGCCCGGTCCGGCACCTTGTCTAAAAAGAAGATCTGGTAAGCCGACATTAATAAAAGCGGCTTGATATACGGCTCTCTCAGCCGGGACTTAACCAGGTTCTTAAGCTGGTATTCCAGGTAAAGCTGGTATTGGATGGTCCCATAGACCAAGTTGGTAGCCAGCCTACTTTCTTCGGCCGGCAGCTTAGCCGCCTTTAAGGCATGGTTTAAGCTGATATTTGAATATGAGCCCTGGTTGGTAACCTTCATCAAGGTGTCCAGGGCCACGGTGCGGGCGTTAGTCTTCATCTACGATCTTTTCTCCTGCTGCAAACTTCTTCCCCTGCCCGTTCAAAAAGTCCTTGATGGCCATGGCCTTCTTGCCATCTGGCTGGACCTCAAGCAGGTTCAAGACCGTGTTGCCGGCAAAGCTGATGGCAAAGCGGCCCTGGTTGGTCAAGAGGTGGCCGGCTGGCAGACTGGTATTGTCATCAGCGACTTCCGCCTTCCAGACCTTTAAGCGCTGGCCCTTAATGACCAGGTAGGCACCTGGGTCCGGGTTGAGGGCCCGGATCAAGTCCTTGGCCTCCTTTGCCGTCAATTTCAAGGAAATTCTTTCTTCAGCCTTACTGATGGTTGGGGAAAAGACTACCTGGCTTGGATCCTGCGGCTTTTTGACAATTTCGCCACTAGCAATCTTTGGCAGAGTTTCCAAAAGCAGGTCCCGGCCAAGTGGTGTCAGTTCTTCGAAGACTTCCCCGCTGGTTTCATCTGGTCTGATCGGCTGGCTGGCCTGGGCGTACATGTCGCCGGCGTCCATTTCCTTGACCATTTCCATGATGGTGACCCCAGTTTCGGCATCCCCGTTTCTGACTGCATACTGGATCGGTGCCCCGCCCCGGTATTTCGGCAAAAGGGACCCGTGCACGTTAACGGCCGCGATCTTAGCTGACTTCAAGAATTTGGTCGGTAAAAATTGGCCAAAGGCCGCGGTGATGATAAAGTCCGCGTCAAGCTGCATTAATTCGTCAAGTTCAGCTGACTTAGACAGGCGGACCGGCTGGTAAAGGGGCAAGTCGTTGGCCAAAGCCACCTCCTTGACCGGGGAGTAAACGACTTTTTGCTTGCGGCCAACCTTCTTGTCCGGCTGGGTAACCACGGCCAAAATATGATAACCGGCCTTGATCAGGCCTTCCAAAACTGTAGCGCCGAATTGCGGCGTTCCTAAAAAGATTACTGAATTCACGTTCTCTGTTCCTTTACATAATTCTCTCTGGCTCTGAATCGATCTCAACAGTCAGGCCGTACTTCTTTACTTCCTGGGCCTGGTCCTGGATCTGGTGCAGGAGCTCATTTAAGTGTTTTTCTCTTTTATATTTTACCAGTATTTGGTAATAATACTGGCTCTTTAAGCGGCTGATCGTTGCCGGGGCCGGACCTAAGATAATAGTTGGCGCCCGCAATTCCCTCTGCAATTGCCGCTTGATTTTAAAAGCCTCCCGGGCCGCGTTTTGCTCATTTTTGGCTGAAACGGAGACCAGGACCGTGTAAAAGTAAGGCGGGTAGTCGCCGGCATGGCGGACCTGCATTTCTTTAGCGTAAAAAAACTCATAGTCCTGCTTTTGCGCCAGGCGGATAGCGTAGTGGTCCGGATTATAAGTCTGGATCATGACCTGCCCTTCCTTGTCGGCCCGCCCTGCCCGGCCAGCTACTTGCGTAAGCAATTCAAAAGTCCGCTCAGAAGCATTGTAGTCGGGCAGCCATAAGCCAGTGTCGGCATTGATTACCCCAACCAAAGTCACGTTGGGGAAGTCCAGGCCCTTGGCGATCATCTGCGTGCCCAGCAAGATGTCGGCCTCTCCCTGGCCAAAACTGGTCAGAATCTTGTCATAGCTGCCCTTTCTCCGGGTCGTGTCCACGTCCATGCGGAGGATTTTAGCTTGCGGAAAAAGCTCAGCCAGCTCTTCTTGCACCTTCTGCGTCCCCGTCCCTAAAAAGCGGATCTGCCGGTCCCGGCAGTTGGGACAAATTTCCGGAACAGCTTCTTGGTAGCCGCAATAGTGGCACTGCATGGTCCAGGTGTCCTTGTGCATGGTCAAGGACAAGTCGCAGTTCGGGCACTTCAAGACAAAGCCGCAATTGCGGCAGAGCATGAAGTTGGCAAAGCCCCGCCGGTTTAAAAGCAGGATTACCTGCTCCTTTTTCTCCAGCCGCTTTTGAATCGCCTCAGCCAGAGGACAGGAGATGTCAAACTGGCTGCCGGCAAACTGCACGTGCTTTAAGTCAAGCAAGTCAACTCGCGGCAAGGGCTGCCTCTTGGCCCGCTTTTTTAAGCGCAAAAGCTGGTAGACCCCCTTTTGGGCCCGGGCCCTGCTGGCCAAAGACGGAGTCGCGCTGCCCAAAATCAAGGGGCAGTGGTGGTAGCGGGACCGCCAAATCGCCACGTCCCGGGCATGGTAACGGGGATTATTGTCCTGCTTATAGGAGCCTTCATGCTCTTCATCAATAATAATCAGGCCTAAATTGTCCAAGGGGGCAAAAACCGCGCTTCTGGCACCTACGACCACCTGGGCCTGGCCCCGGCGAATCCGGCGCCATTCGTCATAGCGCTCCCCTTCTGACAAGGCCGAGTGCAAAACCGCCACCTGCTGGCCAAAGCGGGCCTGGACCTGCTTGACCATCTGGGGGGTCAGGGAAATTTCCGGCACCAGCATCAAGGCTGTCCTGCCCAAGGCCAGGGCCTGGCTGATCGCCTGCAGGTAAACTTCGGTTTTCCCGGACCCTGTCACTCCTTCTAAAAGAAAGGTCTGGCTGACCCGACCCTTGATGTCCTGGCTGACCCGGCTCAAGGCCGCAGCCTGCTCGTCATTTAGGTCTAGAGGCCGGCTGGGAGCAACTGGCTTGGTTGGCCGCCGGTATTTTTCCTGTGCTTTTTCCTGCAGCCATTTTTTGCTGACAGCCGTTTTTAAAGTTGCTGAACTGATGCCCAGGCCGGTCAATTCTTCCCGGCTTTTAGGATAAGCCGCAAAGTTCCCGGCTAAATCTGCCAGCAGTTTTCTTTGCTGGCTGGCAGTCTTTCTAGTTTCTGCAAAAATCTCCTGGTAGTCTGAGCTTGACAGAAGCGGATAGTAGACCGAAACCAGCTTCTTTTTCGCCTTATTTTCAACCAGGTATTCGATCCTGGCATCCCCCTTATTTAGGAGCTGCTTGACCAGCTTGATGATGCGTGGCTCTTCTAAGTTAGCCAGATCCACCGGGTCTCCCGCAAAGAGAGGCATTTGCTCTGCCCGCGGGCTGTTTGGCAGGAGAATTTTCCGGTAGTTGGCCCGCATTACACCCGGCAGCATGGTCTTGAGGATACTGATCCGGTAGGCAAAAATCTGCCGGGCCAGGTCGCTGGACAGGTCGACCAGCTCAGGAGTTAAAGGCGGCATTTCATCGACCACTAAGAGCAGGTCCTTTAACTGGCCGATGAAGTTGCTGTTTTTTTTCACGTCGACAACAAAGCCCTGGACCTTCCGGCGGCCAAAAGGCACTACTACCCGGCTGCCAATTTCGACTTCCAGGTCATCAGGGATATGGTATTCAAAAACGCGGTCAGTCTGGTGGGCGGCCACATCGACAATAACTTCTGCGATCAAGTCCTTCTCCCCTTTCTTAACGCTAAAAAGGAGCGGGCTTCTGGTCCGCTCCTCTTCAAGGATTATTCGTCGGCTTCACCATGAGGGTCAGCGTCAATCGTTACCTTGCCGGCAGCAATTTCTTCTAATGCCTGGCCGACCGGCTTCAAGTTGTGGTAGTTGTCCAAAGCGCCCGGCTTGCCGGCTTCCAGTTCATGAGCCCGCTTGGCAGCCAGAACTGACAGTGAGTATCTTGAATCAACTTCGTCTAGCAGCTTGTCAATTGATGGATAGGTAATTCTCATCTTAGTCCTCCTTAACCATTTTCCGATAATCGTCGATCACGCGCTTGACGCTGACGTGTTCAGCGTCAACGATTGCTTTAATGTGGTTGACGGCGTTGGCGACAGTGTCGTTGACTACCGCGTAGTCATAGTCCTGCATCACCAGAATTTCCTTGCGCGCTTGGGAAATTCTGCCTCGGATCACGTCTTCGGATTCCGTGCCCCGGTGTTCCAGCCGGTCTCTTAAAGTGTGCAGGTCAGGCGGCGTCAAGAAAATAAAGACGCCATCTGGCATTTGTTGGCGAACCGTTCTGGCCCCGTTGACATCGATTTCCAGCAAAACGTCCTTGCCGGCAGCCAGCATTTCCTTGACTGGTCCCAAAGGGGTCCCGTAAAGGTTGCCAACGTATTCGTTGTATTCCAGCAGCTGGTTGTCAGCAATCGCCTGCTTGAATTCTTCCCTGGTCACGAAGTAGTAGTCTTTCCCGTTCACTTCACCTTCACGGGGCTTGCGGGTAGTCATTGAGACTGAGTATTCGAAGGGGAAGACCTTGTGTTCAACAATTGCGCTTTTGACGGTTCCCTTGCCCACCCCGGACGGGCCGGACAAAACCAACAGTAATCCTTTATCTGCCATGATAGCTCCTTTTTTTGACTAGTAATTCTATTTTGGACCATAAGCGCCTTCTGATCAAGTCTTAAGGCCGAAAAAAGCTTTTTTAAAAAAGGGGCTTGCTTTTTCGAATATTTGTTCGTATAATTAGTTTACAAACAGGCGTTCGAAAATGATTTA
>SFHY01000076.1 GCA_004556255.1 Lactobacillus delbrueckii | reverse complement strand
GCGTATTCTCTGTTACAGCTTTTCCGTCAGTTCCACATCCGGGTACTTGTCGTGGAACCAGCGTTCAGCAAAGGCGTTCTCAAAGAGGAAGAGAGGATTGCCAAAGCGGTCCTTGACCAAAAGGTTCCGGCTGGAAGACATCTTCGGGTCCAGCTGGTCAGGGTTGATCCAGCGGGCTACCCGGTGACCGATGGAAGTCATTTCAACTTCAGAGTTGTATTCGTTCTTCATCCGGTACTGGAAGACTTCAAACTGCAGCTGGCCGACCGCCCCCAAAATGTAGTCGTCGGTCTGGTAGTTGCGGTAGAGCTGAACAGCCCCTTCTTGAACCAGCTGGTTCATCCCCTTGTGGAAGGACTTCTGCTTCATAACGTTCTTTGGTGAAACCCGCATGAAGAGTTCCGGGGTAAATTCCGGCAGCGGCGGGAATTCCAGCTTGCGCTTGCCTGCGTAGATAGAGTCCCCGATCTGGAAGTTGCCAGTATCGTACAAACCGACAATGTCCCCGGCCACGGCTTCAGACACCTGGACCCGGGCACTGGACTCAAATTCAACGGCATTGTTCAAGCGGACCGGCTTGCCGGTTCTGGCCAGGGTTACGTCCAGGCCCTTGCTGAATTCCCCGCTGCAGACCCGGACAAAGGCGATCCGGTCTCTGTGCTGGGGGTTCATGTTGGCCTGAATCTTAAAGATAAAGCCGGAAAATTCATCATCATCTGGCTTGAGTTCTTCATCCCCGTTCACTTCGTGCTCACCTGGCGCTGGCGCCAAGTCAACGAATTGTTCCAGGAAGGTTTCCACCCCAAAGTTAGTCAAGGCTGACCCGAAGAAGACAGGAGTCTGCTGGCCGGCTAAAACCTTTTCCCGGTCAAAGCTGGCTCCTGCTCCTTCCAAAAGCTCGATTTCACCCAAAGTTTCTTCAAACTGGGGATCATCGGCCAAAGGGCTGCCAGCTGGCGCCTTCCCGTCCTCTAAAGCGATAAAGCGGTTCTGCCCTCCTTCCGGGTGGTAGAGTTCAACCCGCTGGTTAACCAGGTCGTAGAGGCCCAGCAGACTCTGCCCCATTCCGATCGGCCAGTTCATGGCCACGCCTTCAATGCCCAGGACTTCTTCCAGTTCAGCAACCAGGTCCAAAGGTTCCCGGCCGTCCCGGTCCAGCTTGTTCATGAAGGTAAAGACCGGGATCCCTCTTTGCCGCACGACCTTGAAGAGCTTCTTGGTCTGCGGCTCAATCCCGCGGGCGGAGTCGATGACCATGACCGCGGCGTCAACCGCCATCAAGGTCCGGTAGGTGTCTTCTGAGAAGTCCTGGTGGCCAGGGGTGTCCAGGATGTTGATCCGCTTGCCCTGGTATTCAAACTGCATAACGGATGAGGTAACGGAAATCCCACGCTTCTTTTCGATTTCCATCCAGTCACTGGTAGCGTAGTTCCCGGTCTTCCGGGCCTTAACCGTCCCGGCGCTCCGGATCACCCCACCCAAGAGCAGCATTTGTTCCGTAATCGTCGTCTTACCGGCGTCGGGGTGGGAGATGATCGCGAAAGTCCGCCGCTTGTTTACTTTGTCTAAAAGTTCTTTGTTCATTATTCTTCAGTTTCTTCCTCGTAATTTTCTTCTGGCAGGGTCAATAAGACCGTCAAGAGCCGCGAACCCCGCATTCTTCTGGTCGTCAAAACCATGCCGTTGTCCAGGGGCACTTCCAGCTGCTCGCCTCTGCCCGGGATCACGCCTAATTTGGTGATCATATAGCCGGCCAGGGTGTCAACGTCTTCCATTTCCAGGTCGGTGCCAAAGCGATCGTTGAAGTCGGTCAAAGGCATCTTGCCATAAATGACAAATTGCCGGTCACTCAGCTGCCGGACCAAAACTTCCGCCTTGTCGACCTCGTCGTCAATGTCGCCGACGATTTCTTCCAGCAAGTCTTCGATGCTGGCCAGGCCGGTCACCCCGCCGTATTCATCGGTCAAGATAGCCAATTGCTGCTGGCTGGTCTGCATCTGCACCAGCAAATCGTCCAGCTCGATCGTTTCCGGGGCAAAAAGGGGCGGAGAGATCAAGCGGTCGTAAGTCAGCTGGTCAAAGCCGTGCTGGCGGGCTTCTCTAAGAATGGTGCGGATGTGGATGACGCCCACGATCTGGTCCTTGTCCTGGCGGTAGACGGGAATTCTTGAATAAGGCTGGCGGAGGATGTCATCCAGTTTTTCCTCCAGGTCGTCCTCAATGTCGATCATGAAGGCGTCAGTCCGCGGCACCATGACTTCCCGGGCTACTTTATCGTGGAAAGCCATGCTGCCCTCAATCATCGAATATTCGGTATCAGTCAAAACATTGCCGGCATGCAGCTGGTCAATTTCTGCCTGCAGCTGGTCCTTGCCGCCTTCTTCATTGCTAGAAAAACGGCTTCTCAGTTTGTCAAACAGGCTGCCGGTCGCAGGGTCGCTTGTCATTTTCTTAACTCTCTTTCGTAAAATCCTTAAATATTTACATTATAGCATATGACCTTACAGGAATATGTTAAAATACCCCAGTAGAAAGAGGTGTTTTACCAATGAAAATGCGCCGCATTATGTTAGTTTTCGTCTTCCTGCTCTTGATCCCCTACATCTGCAGCCTGGCCATCATCGGGATCGGCTACAACGCCCTGGTCCTGCACTCGACTGACCCCTTCCGTACGGCTGTAGGGGCCTTTGTCGGGGCCATCATCATGCTGGCCGTCAAGGCCACCATCCAGCGGCCCTTGAATTTGCTGGCCGGAGACATCTATGACAGCTTCTTGCAGCAGATTCTCCGCTTCTTCAGCATCCGCCGCCGGCCGCTCTTGCAGGTGGCCAACTTCATCCTGGACTTTGTCCTCTGCACCCTGGCCACGATCGTGATCCGCCTGCTTTTGCCCCTGGAATGGATCGTCGGCACCTCCATGGGCTTCGTCATCTTGGTCATGTTCATTTCGACTTGCCTGGGGGCCTACATCGAATACGACAACTTGTCCATTGACGCTGAAATCAAGCAATCCTAATTCTGACTGACCGGGAGGTAAAGGCTCTTGGTCAGTTTTTTATTACCTAAATCCAGCTGGCGAAGGATGTAAGGGTTAGGATTCTCTTCCAGCTGAGCCTGGAAGTCGCTGCCTAAGTCGCCGGCTTCATCCAAAAAGCGGGGCAGTTCGAAGTTCAGCGGCAGGTCAAAGTATGCCGCGTTGGCTGTCTCTTCTTTTTGGAAAACCCGGGCGCTTGGCAGAGAAAACTTGAGCAGGCCGCTAACTTCGCTATCCTTAGGCGCGATCACTCCGTACCAGTACATGAAGTTTTCCGGGCCAAAAACGATCAAGGAAGCCCGCTGCCCGTCAAGGCCGGCTGCTTTAACAAAGTCTTGAAAGGCCGGATCGGCTTCCAGTTCCTGGTTGGCGGCCGCGAAGGTCCCATTCGCGTCCATCATCCGGTCGGGAAAGGCCTTGCCGATAAAAGTAAGTTCGCTGATTTCTGTCTGCATCTCTTTGCTTCTTTCTATTTTCTAGTATTCTTCCAGTTCTTCTAAGGGAATGATCTCCCCGGCCAAAAAGGCGCTGATTTCATCCCCGGAAAAGCCGTGGCTGTACAGGTACTGCCGCATCTTCTGCTCCCTTAAGCCCGGCTCATAGCGCTTGAAACGCTTGTAGGCCTTAAGGCCCTGCTTGGCCAAAGCCTCTCTTTCCTGGTCCTCGTCAGCTTCCGGGACTAGTTCCTGGGTCACGGCCTGGGCCAGGGAGCCGGAGAAGCCATGGCTGAGCAGTTTAGTCTGCATCTTGCGGTCGACTTCCCGCTTGGCAATCTTCCCCTGCTGGCCCAAAAGTGACTTGACCAGGCGCTTGCCAACCCCGGCCCATTCCTCATCAGTCACATCTGCCAGGGCAGCTTCGATTAAGTCCTCGTCAACGCCCTTTTTCTTTAAGTCCCGGCGAACAGCCCCTGGTCCGTTCTTGCCGACCTGGAGGTTATTTTTGACAAAAAGGCGGGCATAAGCCGCGTCGTCCAGGTAGCCCAGCTGGGTCAGCTCGGCAACGGCGCGTTTAGCCGCTGACCGGGAAATTTCATGCTGGCTGAGATAGTCAGTCACTTCCTTGACCGTCCGGGGCTGGTAGGACAGGTATCTGGCCGCCAGGTCACTGGCCTTGGCGCTTGCCTCATAGTCCAGAATTTCATTAACCTTCTGGGGGCTGAGCTCCTGGCCCTTGAGCAGGACAAATTCCGCCAGGGTCTTTTCGCTGACGGAAAAAGCATATTCCTGGTCCAAAAAAATATTGTAGCGCCCCTGCCGCTTTTGTGCACTAACTTTCGTGATAATAGCCATTTTTTCCTCCTTATTTGGCAAATCTGGCAACTCTATCTTAGCAAATTGCCGCAAAAGCTGCGAAAAACTTGCGTCCCTTTTAAAAAGCCCTGTATAATAGTAAGTTACGAAGTTTTCAGTTATTTTTATTGTAGAAAGAATAGACAAAGAAGAAGGCTCAAATGCAGAAAAAACATTTTTCAAAAAACGCTCCGAAAGAGCGGCACGTCATCATCACCATCAAGCGGCTGGGGATCAACGGTGAAGGGATCGGCTACTACAAGCGCAAGATCATCTTCATCCCCGGCGCCCTGCCAGACGAAGTCGTGGTGGCCAAGATCATCAAGGACCACCCCCAATACCTGGAAGGTGAGTTAGTCCGGATCAAGGAAGCCAGCCCTGACCGGGTTCCCTTCCCATCCGGCGTTGACCCGAGAATCGGGGGCCTGGAACTGGCCCACCTCTCTTACGAAGGCCAGCTCAAGTTCAAGAAGGACAACCTGGTCTCCGCCCTTGAAAAGTACCACCCGCGCGGCTACAAGAACTACAAGATCAAGAACACCATCCCGGCCCCAGACCAGTGGCACTACCGGGCCAAGGCCCAGTACCAGATCGGACGGGAAAACCACCATGTTTCCCTGGGTCTGTACGCACCTAACTCCCACCAATTGATCGACCTGCCGGAAATGCCGACCCAGAGCAAGGACACCCAGGCAACTGAACGGGCCATCCGGGATCTGATCATCAAGCTCCGCGTGCCAATCGCCAACCGCCGGCGGAACTTGCCAGGCATTAAGACCATCGTCGTCCGGCAGGCAGAAGCCAGCCAGGAGATGCAGGTTACCTTGATCACTGTTGGCCACAAGCTGGACAATCTGCTGCAGCTGGCTGACGAAATCATGCGCCTGCCAAAGGTCGTTTCCGTCTACCAAAACGAAACCGACTGGCAGAATCCGCAAGTCTGGGGGAACAAGACCAGCAAGCTCCGGGGCAAGAACCAGATCATGGAAGAAATCATGGGCAAGAAGTTTGCCTTGAGCCCCCGGGCCTTCTTCCAGCTGAACCCGGTCCAGACGGCTACCCTGTATTCTGAAGCCCTGAAACTGCTCAGCTTAACGCCGGACATGACCTTGATCGATGCTTACTCCGGGGTCGGCACCCTGGGTATTTTAGCCGCTGACCAGGTCAAGCAGGTAGTCGGGATCGAAAGCATCCCTGAAGCTGTTTTGGACGCCCAGCACAATGTCGAGCTCAACCATGTCAGAAACGCAGAATACCTGCAGGGCAGCGTAGAAAAGCTCCTCCCCCGCTTAAAGGAAGACGGCCTGCCGATCGACGCCTTGATCGTCGACCCGCCGCGGACCGGCCTGGCCAAGTCCTTGATTAAGACCCTGCTCAGAGTCAAGCCAGCCAGCTTCGTCTACATTTCCTGCAACCCGTCCACCCTGGCCCAGGACCTGGTCCTTTTGGGTGAGGCTTACGACGTCCGGGTCATCGAAAACGTTGACATGCTGCCGCAGACCCCGCGCTGCGAATGCATCGCCAAGTTGACCCTGCGCAAGTAGGAAACACAGACAAAAAGAAAATAAGCATTAGAAAAGGCGAGAAGATCAAATCTTCTCGCCTTTAAACTGCCCCCGGCAGTCTTTCCAAGTGGATGAGGTAGCTCATCAAATTAATAGTCACGATATTCAATTTTAAGAATTCACCAATGGCTAATACCGGCTAAGATAAAACAGTCACTTGTTCGAGTTTTACGTGCTAGCGTATGAAATGAATTAGACTATTGTGTATCGCCACTTGGTTAAAAGCTTCAAGCCTTTATTATGGTCTCAATAAGAGAGACAGCGAATAATAATTACAATCTGGAGATAAAAACTTCTGTTCAGTTGTTTTCTACCTCTTCCACACCTTCAGTATAGCATGAGATGCAAACGCTTGCAAGAGATTATTTAACGTATTTTGCTAAAAATTGCTTGACCGTGCGTGCATATAAGGCCGGATTGTGCTCATAGGACTTGGCGTGCTGGGCCCCTTTGACGATCAAGAGCTGCTTTGGCCCCCGGCTGGCCCGGTAATTTTTATAAACCATTTCGGTTGGGACAAAAGTATCCTTGCTGCCGTGGATAAAGAGCATGGGCCGGGTATTCTTCTTCAGCTGCGCGAGGCTTGAGGCCTGGGCCAAAAAGTAGCCGGCTTTTAACTTGGTAATCCCGCTCAAGATTTCCACCAGGGGAAAACGGGGAAAGGCCGGCATATTGTAAAGGGCCTGGGCTTCGTGCTCGATTTCGTTTTTGGCATTGGTGTAGCCGCAGTCT
>SFHY01000075.1 GCA_004556255.1 Lactobacillus delbrueckii | reverse complement strand
AGCCAGTTCATCAACCCGCCGACTGTGATAACCGGCATCATCTTCTTGCTCCTGCTTGTTTTTACATGGAAAAAGTCCTACATTTCTTTTGACAGTCAGACGCGCCTGCGCCTGCCTTACCGGAAGGAGTTCGTCCTGGAGAAAAAACCAGAATTGGTGACTAGTTGGCGTGGCTTTGAAGTCTACCGGGCGCGGGTTTCCAAGCATCAAAGCATTGATTATCTTGTTTTTAAGAGAAAGCGTGACAGAAATGGTTAAATCAGATATCGAAATTGCGCAAGCAGCAGAAGAATTGCCTATTACTGACGTTGCGGCCAAGCTGGGCTTGACCAGCCAGGACCTTGAACCATACGGCTACGACAAGGCCAAGGTCAATTGGCAGGCAATCAAGCGCAGTGAAGAAAACGGCCACCTGGGCAAGTTGATCTTGGTGACTTCAATTTCACCAACTCCAGCCGGGGAAGGCAAGTCCACGATGACGATCGGGATCGGGGATGCCATCAACAACCAATTAGGCAAGAAGACGGTCATTGCCTTAAGAGAACCATCCATGGGTCCAGTCTTCGGGATGAAGGGCGGGGCAGCCGGCGGCGGCTATGCCCAAGTCATTCCAATGGAAGACATCAACCTCCACTTTACCGGCGACATGCATGCCTTGACTTCAGCCATCGACAACCTGTCAGCTTTGGTTGACAACTACATCTACCAAGGCAATGAGCTGGGCCTGGACCCGGAAAAGATCGTCATCAAGCGCGGGCTTGACGTTAATGACCGGACCTTGCGCAAGGTAACGATTGGCCAAGGTTCCAAGTTCAACGGGGTAGAGCGTCCGGCCAGCTTCCAGCTGACTGTGGGTCACGAACTCATGGCCATTCTCTGCCTGTCCAAGAACATCGCCGACTTAAAGGAAAGAATCGGTCAGATTCTGGTTGGCTACACTTACGAGGATGAACCAGTCTTTGTCAAGGACCTGGGTTTCCAAGGCGCTATTGCGGCCCTTTTGTCAACTGCCTTGAAGCCAAACCTGGTTCAAACTTTGGAACACACTCCAGCCTTCGTGCACGGCGGACCTTTCGCCAACATTGCCCACGGCAACAACTCCATCCTGTCAACCAACCTGGCTCTGCACCTCAGCGACTACGTTTTAAGTGAAGCCGGCTTTGGTTCAGACCTTGGCGGGCAAAAGTTCCTGGACTTCGTTTCCACCAAGCTGGAAAAGAAGCCAGATGCCGCCGTTGTTGTTGCGACTGTCCGGGCCTTGAAGTACCAGGCTGAAAAGTCAACCGACCACTTGAAGGAAGAAAACCTGGACTCATTAAAGGAAGGTTTTGCTAACCTAGACCGGCACATGAACAATGTCCGTTCATACAATATTCCAGTTTTGGTGGTTATCAACAAGTTTCCAACTGACACTGAAGCAGAACTTGGCCTGCTCAAGTCATTGATTGAAGAACAAGGCTTCCCATGCGAAATCGTGACTGCCCATGACGAAGGCTCCAAGGGGGCTAAGGCAGCAGCTGAAAAGATCGTTGAACTGGCCGATAAGAGCGACTACGAAATCAAGCGCAGCTACGACGAGGATGACGACCTGGAAACCAAGATTGAAAAGGTAGCCAAGCGGATCTACCACGCGGCTGACGTGGAATACACGGACAAGGCCAAGGAGCAGCTGGCCAAGCTGAAGAAGATGGGCAAGGACAAGCTGCCAGTCATTATTGCCAAGACCCAGTACAGCTTTACTGATAATGTTAAGGAATTAGGGGCTCCTACCGGCTTTACTTTGCATGTCAAGGGCTTGAGCCTCCGCAACGGGGCCGGCTTCGTGGTCGTTTCAACTGGCCACATTCTGGACATGCCAGGCCTGCCAAAGCACCCGGCCGCCTTGGATATTGATGTGGACGAAACCGGCAAGATCAGCGGTTTGTTCTAGAAAAGAGGATTATGCAGATAGTTGGATTAGTGATCGCTGCCTTGATCGCGGCAGCCGATCAAGCTTTGAAGTATTATATTGTCACAAATTACCGTTTGGGCGAAGTCCACGACGTGATGCCGGGCCTTTTCTCCTTTACCTACATTCAGAACAATGGGGCGGCCTGGAACATTTTGTCCGGGAAAATGTGGTTCTTCTATGTAGTCAGTGCTGTCGCTATTGCCGTAGTGCTTTACTACTACTTCAACAAGAAGTACAGCCACTGGATGTTCAAGTCAGGCCTGGTTCTGGTTTTGGGCGGGATTATCGGCAACTTGATTGACCGCCTGCATTTGAAGTATGTCATTGACATGATTCAGCTGGACTTTGTGCAGTTCAATATCTTCAACCTGGCTGATGCCGCCATTACCGTTGGCGTGATTCTGATCTTCAGCTATCTGTTATTCATTGAAAGAGAGGACTAGGATGAACCGTGAGTATGAACTGACCGTGGAAGCAAGCGGCCAGCGTCTGGACAAGTATCTGGCAGAGGAAATGGCTGACCTGTCCAGAAGCCGGATCAAGGAATTGGTCCAAGCCGGGGAAGTCCTGGTTAATGGCAAAAAGAGCAAAGTCTCATATAATGTGCAGAAAGGTGACCTGATCCAGGTCACCGTTTTGCCGTTAGAGCCATTGGCGCTTGAAGCGGAAAATATCCCCCTGGACATTGTCTATGAAGACGAAGACGTCATCGTGGTCAACAAGCCTCAAGGGATGGTGGTCCACCCGGCCGCCGGCCACCCTAGCCACACTCTGGTCAATGCCTTGCTCTACCACACCAGGGACCTGGCCGACAGCCCGGAAGGTTTCCGGCCGGGGATCGTTCACCGGATCGACAAGGACACGTCAGGCCTTTTGATGGTGGCTAAAAACGCGGCTGCCCGGGAATCACTGGAAAAGCAGCTGGCCGCCAAGTCTAACAAGCGTCAGTACCTGGCCATCGTCCATGGCAATTTTGCGGAAGAAGAGGGGACAATTGACGCCCCGATCGGCCGCAATCCCAAGGACCGCAAGCAGATGGCGGTGGTTGAAAAGGGGAAGAGCGCGGTAACCCACTTTAAGGTCCTGGAGCAATACCAGGGCTACAGCCTGGTTGAATGCCAGCTGGAAACCGGCCGGACCCACCAGATTCGGGTCCATATGGCCTATATCGGCCACCCTTTAGCAGGCGATCCCTTGTACGGGCCGAGAAAGACCCTGCCCGGCCACGGCCAGTTCTTGCATGCCAAGACCCTGGGCTTTGAGCAGCCAAGGACAGGAGAGTGGCTGGAATTCTCCGTCCAGCCGCCGGAAATTTTCCAGCAGACGGTTGCAGACTTGCGAAAGAAGCGGGTGAAGTAGGATGAAACGCTACCTTATTCTTGAAGATGGCAGCTCTTATGCCGGCGATGGCATCGGGGCCATGATCACCGCCACGGGCGAATTGGCCATCCAGACCAGCAACTATGGCTACCAGGAAGTTTTAACCGACCCGTCAAACGCGGGCAAGATCATTGTTTTTACTACTCCGATGATCGGCAGCAACGGGATCAACGCCGTTGACTATGAAAGCATTCAGCCTAGTGTCAAAGGAGTTATTGCCAACGACATTGCCTTGAACATTACCGACAATGACACTTTTCAGTCTTTGGGCGACTTTTTAAAGGAAAAAGGGGTGCCGGCAATTTTTAACGTTGATACCCGGGCCCTGGTCAGAAAACTGCAGAATCTGGGCCCTTTAAAGGCCTCAATCATGGATACCAATGATGAACACGCCTTTGACCAGATCAGAGCCCTGGTTTTGCCGAAAAACAAGAGCTCCTTGGTTTCCACCAAGAACGCCTACGCCGCGCCAAACGTCGGCAAGACGATTGCCATTATCGACCTGGGCCTCAAGCACTCGATGCTCCGGGAACTATCTTTGCGTCAGGTCAATGCCAACGTTCTGCCATATAACGCGACTGTCCGCGACATCAAGAGCCTGCGGCCGGACGGGATCATCATTTCTAACGGCCCCAGCCAGGCCAAAGAAGTTTTGCCATACTTGCGGCAGATTTTAGATGAATATCTGGGCAAGCTGCCGATCCTGGGGATCGGCTTGGGCTTTTTGGCGATTTCAGCCTACCTGGACCTCAGCCTGGTCGACCTGCCCCAGTACCAGAACGGGACCAATTTCCCGGTGATCGGGCAGAGCAGCGGACAGATCTGGCAGACGGCCATGAATATTGGCCAGCTGGTTTTGCCAGATGACACGGCCATGACCTTTAATGAAGAGTATTTTGACCTGCACAATGAGCTTCTGGCTGGCTTCAGTAATGACAAGCTGCAGCTGCTGGCGGTGGCTTTCAACCCGGAAGGAGCCCCGGGGGCGGAAGATGCCCAGGTGATTTTTGACGACTTTTTGAAACTGGTGAAATAATGCCACGCGAAAATGATTTAAACAAAATCTTGATTATTGGTGCCGGCTCAGCCCTGGTGGGCAATGTGGCCAATACGGACCTCTTGACCAAGAGCGCCATTGAGGCCCTCTTAGAAGAGAATATTCAGGTGGTTCTGGTCAACCCCAATCCAGCCAGCGTCTCAACCGACCCCTTGCCGGGCCTGACCGTGTACCTGGAACCGATGACCATGGACTTCTTGAAGCGGATCCTCCGGATGGAAGAACCCGACGCGATCATGACGGCTTTTGGTTCCTTGATGGCCCTGGACGTGACCAAGAAGCTGCAGGCTGACGGAATCCTCCACCAGATGGGGATCAGGCTGTTAACGATCAATGAGCGGGCCATTTCCATGTCCAACCCGCAAAAGCGGACCCGTTTTTTAGAAGCCAATCATCTGCCAGTCGGGCAGACCTGGTTTTTAGACAGCCTGGGTTTAAAATATGATGAGCACCTGCAAGAGCAGCTGGAAAACAAGCTCTCTTTCCCGATTCTTTTAACCAAAAAGTACTACTTTGAGCGCGATGACCACATCTCCTTTAAGAGCAGCCGGGATTTAGCCCAGTACCTGCGCCAGGAGAGCCAGGACCGGGACTTCCGCCCGGCCAGCTACCGGATGACCGAAGACTTGTCTAATTGTGAAGAGGTCATCTTGGACCTGCTCCGTGATGAAGACGGCAACCTCTGTTTTGTCGGAGCGACTGGGTCTTTGGAACCAGTCGGGATTGACTCAGGCGACTCAGTCTTGATTAAGCCGCTTTTGACCATGAACAATGACCAAATTCAAGTCCTGCGGGCAGAAGCTCGCAAGATAGCGGACAAATTGCAGTTGGTCGGCTTTTTAAGCGTCCACTTCGCCATCAGCCACCGGGGTACGGAAATGGTCTACAAGCTCTTAGCCGTTAAGCCGCGCTTGACCAGAACCGCCGTCTTAGACCAAAAGACCAGCCTGTATTCAATCGGCTATGTTTTAGCCAAGCTGGCGATCGGGCTGCGGCTGAATGAAGTCACTGACCCGGCCACTGGCCTGTGCGCGGCCATTGAACCGGTCTCTGACACCGTCAGCATCAAGATTCCTTACTGGTCCTTTGCCAAGACTGGCTACAACCACTACCAGCTGGGCAAGCACACCCAGTCAACCGGGGAAGCGGTCGGGATCGGGCGGAATTTTGAAAGTGCCTTTTTCAAGGCCTTGATTTCCAGCAATGACCTGGAAGTCTTGTGGTCAGCTTTTATCAAGGAAAGGGGCAAGAGCGATGAGGTGATCCTGGATGACCTCCGCCACCCTAACGAAATGCACTTAGTCCAGCTGCTGGCTGCCCTTAGCCAGGGAATCGACTACCAGGCCATCAGCAGCGTCTTGAATATTCATCCGGTCTATTACCAGAAGCTGCGCTACCTGGTCAAGATTGGCAGGGACATTGCCCATGCGGGGGAATTAGACCATGACCTCCTTTTAAAAGCCAAGATCCGGGGCTTCTCCAGCGACCTTTTGGCCAAATTGACTAAGATGGACGTCCATGACATATTTCCTTTGCTGAATGAAAAAGACGTCCGGCCGTCTTTCTCAACGATTGATGACAGTGCCGGGGTCTACCAGCCCAAAGTTAAGGTCTACTACCAAAGCTACGGGGTGGAAAGCGAATTGGAATTTGCCAAGGATCCGGAGAAGAAAAAGGTTCTTTTGCTGGGGATGCCGCCCTTCCAGGTGTCAGTAACCAGTGAATTTGACTACATGCTCTACCATGCCCTGGCGGCTTTGAAGGAAGAGGGTTATGAGACGGTCCTTTTGTCCAATAACGCGGAATCTGCTTCGATGGACTACCATTTGGCTGACCGGGTCTATTTTGAACCGATCAACCTGGACAGCATCATCACCATCTGCGAAGAAGAAGGGATCACGGACGTGGTCACCCAGTTCTCCGGCAAGCAGGTTTCCGCCTTGCGCCTGCCTTTGATGAGCCATGGTTTGAAGATTTTTGGTCAGCACGAGATTGACCGCCTTTTGCCGATCAGCCACTTAGACACGGCCAAGATTTCTGATGTCAAACGGGTGCCATATTTGGCGACGACCGACTACCAGGCAGTTTTAGCCTTTGTGGCCCAGGTGGGCTACCCGGTCTTGGTCGGGGGCTACCAGCAAAAGAGCAAGCAAAAGTCGGCCGTGGTCTATGACCAGCCAGCCCTGGAGAAATACTTCCGGGAAAACCAGGTTGATGATTATACAATTTCCCAGTTTATCTCGGGGATGAAGTAT
>SFHY01000074.1 GCA_004556255.1 Lactobacillus delbrueckii | reverse complement strand
GGATGATCAGGGCCCGGAGGTGGGTAATGAAGCGTTCATAGTTGAAGCTGTCGGTGTCCAGGGTGATCCCGTATTGGTATTGGACAATATTGACGATCCCGCTTAAGTAACGGGGCATCCGCATGGTATCCCGCAGTTTGGAACCGTCGGATTCAGCATTGATAAAGTGGTAGGTCAAAGAAACCGCCTCAGAACAGTCAAAGGTCAAATGAACGGTGGCAGAGATGATGGCCAGGGCTTCTTTAGCCGCGGTGAATTCTTTGGGGAAGAGGGTTTTGGTTTCCCAGCGCCCGCTCATCGGGTTCAGTTCCGCCCCGTCCAGGGTCCGTTTGATCATGAAGTCGATGTGGTCAGCCAGGGCAAAGTACTGGTAGCCGGTAAAGGAGATGCCGTACTTGTTTTCCAGCACTTCGCAGACCTTGTCAGTAGCTTCAAAGGACTGGGGATCGATGCTATTGACGACATCAGGTTCGACTTGGTCGATTTCCTCTTGGGCCAGGAAGCGGCGCTCAATCTTGCTTTCATCGACCGGCATCCCTTTTTTCAGGCCAAAACCAATACCTTTGCCGATGACGACCCAGTCTTTGCCAGCTGAGTCTTTGACAAGGGCAGCGTTGTTGTTGTAATCTTGATAAATTCCATAGCAAGTCCTCGTTAACAAATCATAATCGCGTTGTTATTTAATGTTAGCGTTAACAGAGAGCCTTTGTCAATCCTGCTTTTAATAGAGAATTTAGTGGTTACTTTGGAATTTGTTGCATGAGCAATAGAAGAAATTGATCGATAAAAGAGGCTGGATGCCTTTTTTTACAAGGCGGCAAGCGCTAGCATGTTTTTTAGAGATAAAAATAAAGGAATGGAAAAGATGACTGACGAAAGAAACAATGATATTTTACCGGTAAAGATCAGCGGGATTACCGGACCGGTAACGGGCTGGCTGGACGGGCACACCATCTTGCTGGGCCTGTTCGCGAATCCAATCAGACACTCAGTTTCACCAGCCATGCACAACAATGCTATGGCTAAGCTGGGCTTGAACGGGGCCTACCTCTGCTTTGAGATCGGGCAGGACCGGATTGAGGACGCGGTCAAGGCCCTGCGGACTTTGGACATGCGGGGCGCTAATGTGTCCATGCCAAACAAGCAGACAATCATCCCTTACCTGGACAAGCTGGACCCGGCAGCGGAAATCTGCGGGGCGGTCAACACGGTGGTCAATGACCATGGCTTTTTGACGGGCTATACCACTGACGGGACCGGCTGGCTGCGGTCTTTGCAAGAAGACGGCCAGGATGTGAAGGGGCAGGTTATGACTTTAGCTGGTGCTGGCGGGGCGGCGATTCCGATTGCTGTAGCCGCGGCTATGGGCGGGGCCAAGGAGATCAGGATTTTTAACATCCATGACCGCAACTGGGAGCCGGCCAAGGACAAGGTAGCCGCGATCAATGAAGCGACTGACTGCGTCTGCAGCTTGAACCCGATGGAAGACAAGGAAGCTTTCAAGCAGTCGATCGCTGAATCCGGGATCTACTGCGACGCGACCGGGGTAGGGATGCCGCCGCTGGATGACCTGTCACTGGTGGAAGACCCATCCTGGCTGCATGAGGACATGGTTGTCAGCGATACGGTTTATGAACCGCGGGAGACCAAGCTGATGCGGATCGCCAAAGAAGCAGGCGTCAAGCACATCTATAACGGGCTGGGCATGGTGGTCGGCCAGGGGGCAGAGTCCTTCAAGCTCTGGACTGGCAAGGAAATGCCGGTTGACTACATTAAGGAAATCGTCGCTAAGGCGTAAGAAAAGCGGACAAGGCAAACTTGTCCGCTTTTTATTTATCTACTTTTTCTTAAGCAAGTCCTTGTACATAGGCCGGTCTGCCTCGGGGATGCCCAGGAGGTCCATGGCTCCGTCCGGAGTTAGGTTGGTGGTGTTCAGAATGTTGAGCAAGTAGTCCTTTGTCACCTTTTCGGTAGTTTCTTTAGTGACTTCTTTAGTGACTTCTTTAGTCACTTCCTCAGTCGTTTCCTTCTTGGCCCGGTCAAGCTTGGCCTGGATAAATTGTGGCATTACTTCAGTCATGGTGGTCACCTCGTTCTTATCTCTTTTTTCCAATTCCTTGATTAACTCGTCAAAAGCATGCGTGCCCGACAGGGCATTCATCATG
The DNA here is from genome assembly GCA_004556255.1 of Lactobacillus delbrueckii. Lineage (GTDB taxonomy): Bacteria > Bacillota > Bacilli > Lactobacillales > Lactobacillaceae > Lactobacillus > Lactobacillus delbrueckii_B. Next base: position 4,518 of record SFHY01000074.1, on the reverse strand, counting down.
TCCAAAAGAAGCATGATATCTTCTACTGACAGCTCTTTGGCGCTTGGGTGGTATTCCTCACCAGCATTGATCTGGATGAAGTATTCCGCTAAGCAGAAGAAGGCGCTCTTGAAGCGCTTATCCAGCTCTTTTGCCGACAAGTCGCTGATCCGGTAAAAAGCCTTGATCTCGTAATCACTGATCAGTGGCCGCATCTCTTCGGGCAGCTTCTTCATATTGACGCTCCCCAGCAAATTCCGGCTGTAGTTCCAAGCTTCTTTCCCGTAGTATACCACCAGCGTAAGCACGGGGTAGAGATTTTTGCTCTTAGTTAGCTGGTAGCGGTAGGCCGCGGCATCGTAGTTCATCACCCGCGCTGGCATATTCTTGTCCGGCCGGGTCTGGTTCTCAATGCCGACTAGCGAAATGACGACCTTCTTCTTGCCGATCGTCAGCAGCTTGGCCACGTCCCGGTCCTGGCTGTGAATCTTTCCGTTAGCCTTGTAGTAGCTAAGCGTGTTGGTATTTGCCAGCATCTTAGGCTTGATGACTTGCTGGCCATTGAAGATGAAGCCGTTCAATACGTCAGCGAACACTTCATTCTTGTCCAGCAGAATTTTCTCAACCAGGTCATTGGTGCCATGAGGCTGGTTTGAATGTTTTTTTGACATGGTTCCTCCTTAACTAGGAGGGGCAATTTTTCCCTCCACTTACTAATACAAGAAAAAGGGCAAAATTTTTTTATTTTCTGCCAAAAAAATCACTTTTAGCCAATTATCTGATCTTTTCCTGCAGCTCGGCCGCTTGGAAGGACTCGACCAGGTCCTTTAAGGCCGGCGAAAGGTCAGCCCCGCGCCGGACTCCGATGAAGTAGGTAAGCTTGATCTGGCGGGGGTCAAGGGGGTAGAGGTTGATCGGCAGGTGCTCCAGCCGCTTCAAGATACTGGCTGAGGAGACCGTGAAGCCGACCCCGTTGACGGCCAGGTTGGTGGCCGTGATAACGCTGTTGGAGGTCATCCGGATATTTGGCTGCACGCGGAAGTAATGAAATAAACCGTTGACCTGGTGGCGGATGGCGGATTCCCCGTTACTTAAGACAAAAGGCTGCTGGAGCAGCTCCTTGGGATCATAATCAGCCGGATCCAGGATAAAGTGGTCTTTGAGATAGAACTTGGAATTTTCCGGAATCACGATATAGTAGACCTCCCCGCCGTTGATATAAGTGTCAATTCCTTGCGCGACGGTTTCCGGCGTCTGTCCCATATAGCAGTCAACATCCCCGCCCAGCAGCCGGTCTTCGCTGGTGTGGGGGAAGCCTTCAGCGATCTGGATCTTGACCTGGGGGTGTTTTGCCAAAAAGGCAGGCAGGATCTTAGGCAAGAGGAAGGTGCCCAGGCTTTCCAGAATGGCGATCCGGATGACTTCTTCCTGCTGGTTGCTGAAACGCTCCAGGGCGTTGGCCAGCTGGTGGCGCTGGGCGGAAATGTTTTCCAAATACTGGTAGTAGATCTGGCCGGATTCAGTCAGGGTAAAGGGAACCTTGTCCCGGTTGATGATGGTGGTCCCCAGTTTTTTCTCCACCCGCTTGATCAGCTGGGTCAAGTAGGGCTGGGAGATGTAGAGGTGTTCGGCGGCCCGGGTGAAGTTGCTTTCCTTAAGCAGGGTTTCCAGGTAGTTGAGCATGATGTCGGGATCGTTCATTTTCTTTTTTCTCCTCTGTTAAAAAGTCTCGTTTTTACGATAACACAAATGTTATTGATTGATAATATTTAAAGTCGTTCATTTTTTTCAGGAATAATATTAGAATTAAGCTATCAAGTAAAGAAAACGCTAACAAAGCAAAAAGGAGCAAAATCATGTCAATGAAATCAGGTACTTATAAGGTTAAGGCCAAGGGCCACGGTTCATCATTCATGCCGATGGAAGTCACCATTGAAAACGACAAGGTAGCAGACATCACGGTTGACTCAGCGGGTGAAACCAGCGGGATCGCTGATGAAGTCTTCAAGCGCCTGCCAAAGGCGATCATCGACGGGCAAACCTTGAACGTCGACGCCGTTTCCGGGGCTTCAATCTCCTCACAAGGGGTGATCGACGGGGTTGCCGAAGCGATCAATGAAGCCGGCGGGGATGCTGAAGAATGGAAGAAGCGGGACAAGCCGGCTTCCTCAGCCGCCAAGGATGAAGAATACGACACTGACGTGGTTGTCATCGGTGCCGGCGGGGCTGGTCTGGCCGCTGCTACCCGGTCTCTGCAACATGATAAGAAAGTTGTTATTCTGGAAAAGTTCCCGCAACTGGGCGGCAACACTGCCCGGGCCGGCGGTCCAATGAACGCTGCTGAACCAGACTGGCAAAAGGGCTTCAAGGCCCTGCCAGGTGAAAAGGAAACCTTGCAGGAATTGGCTGAAACGCCAACCAGCGAAATTGACCCGGAATACGTGGCAGACTTCGAAAAGCTGCGTGACCAGATCAAGGCCTACCTTGACTCAGGTGAAGACTACCTCTTCGACTCAGTTCTTTTGCACGAAATTCAAACCTACCTCGGCGGCAAGCGGGTGGACCTCAAGGGCAACGAAATCCACGGCAAGTACGAACTGGTAACGACCTTGGTCAACAATGTCCTGGACTCAGTCAACTGGCTGACCGACTTGGGCGTGAAGTTTGACCGCAGCGACGTAACCATGCCAGTTGGTGCTTTATGGCGCAGAGGCCACAAGCCGGTTGAACCAATGGGCTTTGCCTTCATCCACGTTTTGGGCGACTGGGTTAAGGAACATGGGGCAACCGTTTTGACTGAAACCCGGGCAAAGCACTTGATCATTGAAGGCGGCAAGGTTACCGGCGTGATCGCGGAAAAGACTGACGGTTCAAAGGTAACTGTCCACGCCAAGAGTGTGATTTTAACGGCCGGCGGTTTCGGGGCCAACACCAAGATGGTGCAAAAGTACAACACTTACTGGAGCGAAATTGCTGACGACATCGCCACGACCAACTCACCAGCTATTACCGGTGACGGGATTGCTTTGGGCCAGGAAGCCGGCGCTGCTTTGACGGGGATGGGCTTCATCCAACTCATGCCAGTTTCTGACCCGGTAACCGGGGAACTTTTCACTGGCTTGCAAACTCCGCCTGAAAACTTCATCATGGTCAACCAAAAGGGTGAACGTTTCGTCAACGAATTTGCTGAACGTGACACGCTGGCTAAGGCAGCGATCGACAACGGCGGCCTCTTCTACCTGATCGCCGACGACAAGATCAAGGAAACTGCCTACAACACCACGCAAGAATCAATTGATGCCCAAGTGGAAGCCGGCACCTTGTTCAGAGCTGATACTTTGGAAGAACTGGCTGAAAAGGTGGGCATGGACCCGGCAGTTTTGACCGACACCATCAAGAAGTACAACTCTTACGTTGACGTCGGCCATGACCCGGAATTCGGCAAGAGCGCCTTCCACTTGAAGTGTGAAGTAGCACCATTCTACGCAACTCCGCGTAAGCCAGCCATCCACCACACCATGGGCGGTCTGGTTATCGACACTAAGGGCCACGTTTTGGACGAAGCAGGCCACGTGATCGCCGGCTTGTACTCAGCTGGTGAAAACGCGGGCGGCCTGCACGCCGGCAACCGTTTGGGCGGGAACTCCCTGGCTGATATCTTCACCTTCGGCCGGATCGCTGCTGACACGGCTGATGAAGAAAACCCAGCTAGCGACGCGGTCAGCGGGGCATCTCACCACTAAGAGAAAAAATAAATCGCGATATTTGTGATGAATTAAAAGAGTAAGAAAAGAAATATCTTTAGGAGAAGAACCTTGGATGCCAGTGTAACTAGTGGCAAGAAGCGCAGCTATCTTTCAACAGCGGTTGCTGTATATACCACATTCTTAATGTGCGGGATCATTATGTCGATTTCCGCCCAGTACAAATTGCAATTAGCAGAATTATGGGGACAAAAAGGCAATATTGCCGCTGTTCTGTCAGTCAGTTCAGCGGTCGGCGTTGGGGGCCTGATCGGCACCCTGGCAGGTCCGCTTTCTGATAAGTTTGGCCGCCGCTTCGCCTCGATCATGGCCTGTCTCTGCACAGTAATCAACTTTGCTGGTTTTATGTTAGCACCGAATGTAACAGTGGCTTATGTTTGCTCCTTGATTGGCGGGATCGGTAATTCCTTTATGAATGCCGGCTTGACGCCATCAATGCAGGATGCTTATCCAGACAAGCGGTCAATGCTGACGGTTTTGACGAAGTTCTTTGTCAGCTTTGGTCAGTTCATCCTGCCATTTGTGATCGTTGCTTTTAATGCTCAGCATATCTCATTTAAAGTTGCTTTCTGGGGCATTGCCGTGGTTTACGCGGTAATCGGTATTGCCTGCTTCTTCCTGCCATTCCCGGAAGTGGGCGGCGACCGGCAAGCGCAAAAAGTTGAAGCAAGCAGTGATGTTAAGCCAAAGGGCAAGATTAAAATCACTTTGGAATCAGTAATCTTAGGTTTGATGGGCTTTAGCACCACGGCTGTCTTCATGGTTTGGACCAATA
>SFHY01000073.1 GCA_004556255.1 Lactobacillus delbrueckii | reverse complement strand
GATTCTTAAGAGTCCGCGTCCGTACCGCGAGGTCCGCAACGGAAAGGTGGATCTTACAGCCAAGGGCTGGCACTACATGACCGCCGAGGAAGCGCTTAAGTATGGCCTGATAGACGAGATCATTCCTCCCAGGAGGTAACCAAATGGCAAAAACTGACGACAAGGGAACGGTGAAATGCTCATTCTGCGGCAAATCGCAGGACGAGGTGCATCGCATAATAGCCGGACCCGGCGTTTACATCTGCTCGGACTGCATTGAGCTGTGCAAGGATATAATCGATGACGATTATAAGGCCGAGCCGGAGGAGCTTAAGGATCTTCCGAAACCCAAGGATATAGTTGACGTCCTCGATCAATACGTTGTTGGTCAGTCCGACGCCAAGCGCGCGCTGGCGGTTGCGGTGTACAATCACTACAAGCGGATCAGTCAAATGGATGTTGATTCTTCAACCGAACTGCAAAAGTCAAACATTGCCTTGATCGGGCCGACCGGGTCAGGCAAGACCTACCTGGCTCAGACTTTGGCCAGGATTTTGAACGTGCCGTTCGCCATCGCGGACGCGACTACTTTGACTGAAGCCGGCTACGTGGGTGAAGACGTCGAGAACATCCTGCTCAAGCTGCTCCAGAATGCTGATTATGATCTGGAGAGAGCCCAGCGGGGGATCATTTATATCGATGAAATCGACAAGATCTCCAAGAAATCTGAAAATGTATCGATAACCAGGGATGTGTCTGGTGAAGGGGTCCAGCAGGCCCTTTTGAAGATCTTGGAAGGGACCATTGCTTCTATTCCGCCGCAGGGCGGCCGCAAGCACCCGCAGCAGGAAATGATCCGGATGGATACCACCAACATCCTCTTCATTGTCGGCGGGGCTTTTGACGGTATCGAAGAAATCGTTAAGAACCGGCTGGGCAAGAAGACCATCGGTTTCGGGGCAGAACAAGAATCCGGCAAGGTTGACGATGACAACTGGAACCGTTTCTTGACGACCGGGGACTTGGTCAAGTTTGGCTTGATCCCTGAATTCATTGGCCGGATTCCGATTATCACTACCCTGGACCGGCTGGACAGCGACGATTTGGTCCGGATCTTGACTGAACCAAAGAATGCCTTGATCAAGCAATACCAGAAGCTGCTTTCCCTTGACGGGGTTGACCTGGAATTTGAACCAGCCGCCGTCAAGCAGATTGCTGACCTGGCCATTGAACGGAAGATGGGGGCAAGAGGCCTTAGAACCATCATTGAAAATGCCATGATGGACATCATGTACCGGACGCCGAGCGAAAGCGACATCAGCAAGGTCATTATCACGCCGGAAACGATTACCGGGATGGGCGAGCCGAAGGTGATTCGCCGCGAACTGGAAGAGGTTGCCGATGATCATTAACCAATCAGAATTTGCTGTCAGCGCGGTTAAAGCCAGCCAGTACCCGGAAGGCGGCCTGGATGAAATCGCCCTGGCTGGCCGGTCAAACGTAGGCAAGTCCAGCTTGATCAACACCCTTTTGCAAAGAAAGAATCTGGCCCGGACCTCCTCGTCGCCGGGCAAGACCCAGACCTTGAACTTCTACCGGGTGGACAGCGACCAAGCTGACTTTTACCTGGTCGATGTGCCGGGCTACGGCTATGCCAAGGTCTCCAAGAAGCAGAGGGAAGAGTTCGGGGAAATGATCCAGGATTACCTGGAAACCCGGGCCTACCTCAAGGGCTTGATCCTGCTGATCGATGGCCGCCACGAACCGACCGCCGACGACATTGCCATGTATGACTATGCCCAGTATCTCAACCTGCCGATTTTAGTAGTGGCCACGAAGATGGACAAGATTAAGAAGAATGCTTTTAACAAGACTGAAGCAGCCTTCAGAAAGCACTTGAACTTGAATAAGGACAATGTGACTTTCCTGCCATTTTCATCAGTGACTAAGCTGAACGTTGACCAGGTCAAGGACTGGATTGAAGCCAGACTGGACGAAGAATAGCAGACAAAACAAAAATGCTCAAAGGATTTTCCTTTGGGCATTTTGTGTTTACCGGTGCTTTTTCGGCATTTGCGGCCGGTGGTTGAAGAGCTCAGCCACCAGCTTGAAAGCACCGTAGATGATCAAGAGGATCCCGATTTCGATGATCGACTGGTGGTTGAAGTATTCTGGGTTGATGATCACGATGATCCCTAGGGCAAAAGAAATAATGGCTTCCGCCCCGGTGATGATTATGCGGAAGACTCCGGTCTGCCGCCTTAAGATAATCTTGCGGCTGCGCCCATAGGCGTAAAAGAGCAGGAAGGCCCCCAGGAAGTAGTGAGCCAAAAAGACCAGAAGCTGGTTGCTCGATAAAAGGGCTATAGAGACCGCGAACAAGACCAGGTAGGTAATTAGGAAGAAGCGTTTCTGCTGCGGCTTAAAGGTCGAAACTGAGACCGTGAGGATATGGTTGACGCTGAAAATGATCCCCCCGACAGCAGCCAGCACCCCGAAGGCCTTGAAGGCATAGTTAGGTGCTGTCAGACTGATGATGCCGAGCAGGACCAGGAGCCAGCCAGCCATGGTGTCCCGGCTGAACAAGGCTGCTCCGATCTGCTGGTTCTTGATCAACTGCCAGATCGAGGAAAAGAGATTGCCCAAAATGAATTTGGTCCGCCTTGAGGAGTTAGTTACCGACAAAAGGATGGCCCCGAAGCCCCCGAAGCCGTTCTTGGCCAGCTGGTTGATCTTGCTCGATCCGCTGGCCGCCAGGGCATCAAAGAGGTCCTGGGTTAGGGCTTCCCGCTCTTCCAGGCTGGCAGACCCGATCCATTGGTTGATCAGCTGGTTGTAGACCCGGGACTCAGGATTTGGCCGCTTGCGGGTCACGAAATGGCTGCCCTTGATCTGCCAGGAATAGGTGTCGTGCTGGGCGATATTGCCATTGGTTGAGTAGACGATGACTGGGTCGACTTCTCTTGGTTCAAAGAGGCGGCCGATAATGGAAAAGTCGGGCACGTAGCGGCGGAGGACCCTTTGCAAAAAGTCCTCGTTGTAGTCGACTCCGGCTTCGCTGGCCAGGCCGGGGCTGTCAAAGGTGTAGACAGCCTTGATCCGGGCCCGGTAGTCTTCTGGAAGATTCAAGGCAGCGTATTCAGCCAGGTTGCCCCCCTTAGAGTGGCCGCCCAGGATGTAGTCAGCTGAGTCGCCGGCCAGGAGGTCCTTGAGGTAGCGGGCCCCTAAGATCTGGGCCTTGGTTTCTTTAAAAGAAATCTCAAAGTCTTCCCGCCAGCCAATCAGGGTGTCGTCGGTCCCTCTAAAGGCCACATAGTGGGTGCCGTCTTCAAGGACGATTTTCAAGGCGCTGAACTGGCACTGGTCAGTCAAAACGGTGTTGAAGTGGGACAAGCGGGCATCCTTGAAGCGGTCGGCTTCGCTCATCAAGTGGAAGAGCTCCTGGTACTGGCTGGCGTCCAGGCCGGTGAAGGAAGAGGCGAAGTATTTCTCGGCAATTTCGCTAACTGTCACTTCTTTGTTGCCGGAAGGGATGTACTTTTCCAGGTTAAGATAAGAAAAAATTGCTAAGACTAAAGCGTCGATTTCGTTGAAAGGAGACTTTTCCAAGGGAATGTCGCCGCGCCATTCCAGGTAGGTCAGCAAATTTCTGTTGTCCAAGATGCTCACATCCTTAAAGAAAATAATTGCAAATGCTTACAAGTTAATTTTAGCCTAAATAAGGCAGGGATGGGCAGATTTACCGGAAAATTTAGCGACTTTTATAAAATATAAAAAGCCGCCAACAAGCGGCTTACTTTGCCTCTTTGCCGGCAGCTTTGTCGTCTTCCTTTTCCTTGCCCTTGCCAGAAGCGGCTTTCTTCGGGTCGGGAACGCTGGCGAATTTGTCGAAGAGCTTGTCTAAGTCGTCTTGTCTTTTAAAGGTTAAACCCATTTGTCCATATCCTGCTTTCCATTAAAATAAAAGTTCTGCTTTTGAGTCAATTATAACGATATTTTTGCTATTCAGTCAATTTTGAACTATACTTACAAAAAACAAGGACAAAAATGAACAATATTAAGAGAGGTGCAAAAATGACTGACGCGATTGATGCAATTGAAAAGCGCCACAGCACGCGCTATTTTGACCAAGGCAAGGAGCCCAGCCGGGCAGACCTGGAAGAAGTAATCCGCTTGGCCGGCCTGGCTCCGTCTTGGGTGGATTCCCAGCCCTGGCGGGTTTATCTGGCCATGGGGGAAACAGCTAAAAAGATCCATGCCCGCCACCTGGCTTTGGCTGAAGCTGGGACGGCGGCATCCCCAGACTGGGAGACCTGGCACCGGGAGGACTGGGATCCTTATCCAAGAGAAAACATGGCCCGGCACAACCAAGCCAGCCAGGAATATCTGAATACTCCGGAATTGCTGGACCTTAGGACCAATATTTTGCAGAAAAATCTCTACTATGCCCCGGCGATTGCCTATTTAACCATTCCTAAGCACTCCAACCTCTGGTCAGTTTATGACCTGGGGGCTTTTGCCCAGACTCTGGCTATCGCGGCCAAGGCCAAGGGGATTGACAGCATGCCGGCCTATGAACTGGTCAAGTACCCGGCCAGTGTCCGGGAAATTATGGGCATCCCAGAAGACCAGACCTTGGCCATGGGGATCGGCCTGGGCTATGGCAAAGATGAGTACGTCAACGGCTACCAGGCTCCCCGCCGGGATCTGCCTGACTTCTTGACAATTAAGGATTAGGAAAAATCTTATAAAAAATCGTTGACTTTTAGTAAGTGAGTCTGTAAGATTAAATTAAATCAAATTGAGAAAGGAGCTAAATCATGTTTGCAATGCAAGAAAACCAAACTATGTGTGTTTGTTGTATGTCACTTATGTCATACGACTGTTTTGTGTTGCCTAAACTGGATTTAGCTCAGACCAAGTGATTTGCCAAGTAATTGTTAGCTTAGTGGCAAATGAAGCAGCTGTTTCCTTTAGGGAGCAGCTGCTTTTTTGTCTCAGGAGGAAAAAATGCAAAAGATCAAGAAATTCACCCTTGCCGCCGTCAGCGTCAGTGCCGCCTTTCTGCTGGCCGCTTGCGGCAGTCAGCAGAGTTCAAGCTCAGCAAGTAAGGACAAGCAGGTTTTAAAGCTCAGCGCGACCGCTCCGCTGGATACGATTGACATCAGCAAGTCGACCGGTTACGGGCAGACGGGGAACGTTTTTGAAAGCTTCTACCGTTTGGGCAAGAACGGGCAGCCAGCCGCCGGCTTAGCCAAGTCCGGCACCGTATCCAAGGACGGCAAGACCTGGACCTTCAAGCTGCGGTCTAATGCCAAGTGGTCCAACGGGGAAAAGATTACCGCCCAGGACTTCGTATACTCCTGGCGGCGGACGATCAACCCCAAGACTGCTTCGCCTTACGCTTATCTTTTCTCCGGCATCAAGAATGCCGATGAAATTATTGCCGGCAAGCAGGCTCCGTCCAGCCTGGGCATCAAGGCTTTGAACCAGGAAACCGTACAAGTTAAGCTCAACCGGCCGATTGCCTACTTCAAGGTTTTGATGGCTTACCCGCTCTTTGGGCCGCAAAACGAAGCCTTTATCAAGAAGACGGGCAAGAAGTACGCGACTAGCTCCAAGTACATGCTTTACTCCGGCCCATTTAAGATCACCGGCTGGAAGGGAACCAATGATACTTGGTCTTTTGTCAAAAACAACCAATACTGGGACAAGCAGGCAGTCAAGCTGAGCAAGATCAGCTACCAGGTCGTTAGGACTACCAACACCGGCTACCAGCTCTACCAGCAGGGCAAGCTGGATCTCACCCCACTGTCCAGTGAACAGGTTAAGCAGCTGAAGAAGAACAAGGACTTCAAGACCTACCCATACTCCTACGTTGCCTTCTTGGCCTACAACTTCCAGGCCAAGGACGCGATAGTTAAGAAGGCTTTGAACAACAAGAACATCCGCCTGGCCCTGTCTCTGTCACTTGACCGGAAGATTCTGACCAGCAAGGTCTTCGGTGACGGGTCAAGCGTGCCGACTGGCTTCGTGGCTTCCGGCCTGGCCTATGACCCGGCCAACAAGGAAGACTTTGCCAAGGAGCAAAAGGTGGCTAATACCGTTGACTACAACGAAAAGCTGGCTGAAAAGAACTGGAAGACCGGGATGAAGGAATTAGGCTAGAAGAAATTGAACTTGACTTTGCTTGCTTCAAACGAAAGCACCAACGCCGACGCCTTGACCCAGTACCTGCAGTCACAATGGACCAAGGTTTTGTCCGGTATCAACGTGAAGGTTAACTCCATTCCAAGCAAGAACGCCTACACCAAGGCTTCAAGCGGGGACTTTGACATCTACGTTTCCGGCTGGGGCGGGGATTTCAGCGACCCGATGACTTTCATGCAGATCCTGCAGAAGGGGACTTCTTACAACTACGGCAAGTGGAACAATGCTGAATACAACAGCTTGATCAAGAAGTCTTTGACGACTGACGCCAACGACGTTAACAAGCGCTGGCAGGACCTGGTCAAGGCGGCCCAAGTGGCTAACGCCGACCAAGCAGTCAGCCCGATCTACCAGCAGACGACCGCCTACCTGCAAAACAGCAAGCTCAAGGGGATCATCCACAACAACGCTGGTACTCAGTGGAGCTACAAGTACGCCTACATCAAGTAGTTGGTAATTAGAAGCTAGAAATGCAAACAAAACATACTAATCTAGTGTTGGATGATTACTCGACGGAGTAGTCGTTCAACACTTTTTCTTTTACTATGTAAAGTGGAGATGAAGCCAATGCC
>SFHY01000072.1 GCA_004556255.1 Lactobacillus delbrueckii | reverse complement strand
TAAGAAGGCAGCTAAGACTACCAAGAAGTCAACTAAGAAGGCTGCTAAGGACACCAAGAAGGCAGCTAAGACTACCAAGAAGTCAACTAAGAAGGCTGCTAAGGACACCAAGAAGGCTGCTAAGGACACCAAGAAGGCAGCTAAGACTGCTAAGAAGTCAACCAAGAAGGCTGCAAAGAAGACTAGCGCAAAGTCAACTTCAGCAAGCAAGACCAGCTCAGCTAAGTAATTAATTTGAGCAAAAATAAAGGCTCTGTCATCAAGCACGATGGCAGAGCCTTTTTTTAGTCTTTATTTACTTCCGGGAAAACGTACTTTTCCATGTCAGCCAGGCAGTCGTCAATTGGCCGCTTGGTTGGCTTGAAGTTGATGATCACGTGGTTTAAGCCTTCCTTGCGCTGCTTGCGCCAGAATTGAGCCATGCTCTTGGCTCCCCCACGCAGGTAGATCTTGTTGAAGAGCTCGCATGGGGCGTCCGGGTCATCCAACAGCTCAACGAAGTTTTGGTAGCCGAAGGGATGCCAGTTGCCGTCCTCATTCAAGTCATTCAGCTTCTTAACCGCTGGCGCCGTCTCATCTTCGCCGATCCCATGCCAGATCCAGGCGTCCGGCTCGTTAGCCAGCCAGGAGAGCTCCTGCCGGCAACGGCCGATCGCCACCAGTGGCATTGAGTAGTCCTCTTCAAGCTGAGGCACGACGCTCAAAGACCCGGTCAGCTTGCTGTAGTAGTTGCCGCTGAAGTGCAGGCGGTTGGGATGTGTCAGAGACTTCTTGGTTAAGTCCCAGCCTTCTCTGAAGATCTCGCTGCGCTCGTTCCAGTCCCGGCCAAAAGCCTTAAACTCATTCTTCCGGTCCCCGCTGACTAAGCCCAGCAGGAAGCGGTGGTTGCTGAGCCGGTCGATTGACACGGCGGCCTGGGCCACGTGGATCGGGTTTCTCTCTGGCAAAATAAAGCCGGCAGACCCCAAAACGATCTTGTCCGTGGTCATGGCCAAAGCACCCAGAGTCGCGATAGGGTCCAGGCCCTGGCCCACGTCCCCAAAGTATGGGTCATAAAAAGGCACGTCTCTGATCCACAAGGCGTCAAAGCCAGCAGCTTCTGCCGCTTTAGCACAGTCAAAAAGGTCGCTGACATCTGGTATCTGGCTGTCTGGGTAGCCTTTAAAAGGGGCCATTAAGCCGAAAGTCAACTTGCCTGGCTGAAAGACCCGCTTAAAGCCAGGGTGGTTGGCAAACTTCTTGGGATAGGTCACGCTCTTAGCATCGCTGCCCGCCCCTTGAAAAAGGGGACTGTCGTCCTGGCCTAGAATCTGCAGGTTGGGGATGTTTAACTTCTTTTCTTCTTCAGCCATTTTTTTGCCTCCGTTAATTAAGGACGAAACTGATATAAACCAAGGCGCCATAGCGCTGGTTGACAGAATACTTCATGTCGCAGAAGACGCGCAAAGTCCGGGCATCCGCCGTCAAAATCTGGCAGTCGCCCCTAAAGCGCTCTTCATCAACTGCCGACTCGACAAAGTCGGTAAACTCCTCCTTGACCCGGGCCTGGTCGCCTGGGGAAATCAAGTTGAGCAGGGACTGGCCGTAATAGTCGTAGAATTCTGATGACAATTCGCAGCCAAACAGCTCTAGCAGGCTCTTATTGACGTAGATGGCTTCCTTAGTATCCATCTGCATGACCAAAAGGGGAGTTGGGTCACCCGCCGCCAGGGCCCTTAAACCCAGGCCCAGCTGGTTGTGGTGCTTCTTTTCCGACAGGCTGGACTTGTAGCTGGCAAAATTGTTCTTGCCGGCAATTTTTACTTCATACAAGGCAGCGTCGGCGAACTTCAAGGCCTCTTCATAATCCTTGGCCTGGCCCGGGAATTCGCTGTAGCCGATGGAAACGGAGAAAGGAATTGCTTCCCCGTTGCTTTCCGCTTCCTGCTTTAAAACGGATAGGCTTTTGATAGCAGGCCGGTTGTCGCTCATCTTGCCGGAAAGAGCCACGACGAATTCGTCCCCGCCGTTTCTGCCGATGATAGCGTTTGGCCCGAAGCACTGCTTCAAGTTCTTAGTCAGCTGGACTAAAACCGCATCCCCGGTCTGGTGGCCAAAGACATCGTTGATCGATTTGAAGTCGTCGATGTCCAGCATGATTACCGTGGTCTCCGGCTGCTTCTTGGCTGACAGGCGCGCCAGCTTCCAGTCAAAGCCTTGCCGGTTGTAGGCTTGAGTCAAGGGGTCCAGGGTGGCTTCTCTTTTCAGAATCCGTCCGCTGATCCGCCGGTTGATCACCCAGAGCATGAGGCCGGCGATGGCGAAGTCGGTGAGCATGATATAGCCCATGAACCAGTTCCACTTGTTGTAGCGCCAGCCACTGGCCGGAGCCAGCTTCAAGAGCCATTTGCTGTTGTCAGTAGTCGTGAAGCTGTAGGTGATTGGCTCGTGGAGGCTGCCCTTTTGCATGACCTGCTTGTAGCTGGTATTTAAGGGTGAAACTTGCTTTTCTAATTCGTAGCTGTAGCCGGCTGATTTAAGATTAGCCGCGGTTGAGGAGAAGGTCTGGGGAATCTTCATCACGACGATTGCAAAGCCCCAGAACTGCTTCTTGCCCTTTTTCTTGATAAAAATCGGCGTCCGCATGACCACGCCTTTCCCCCCTTGCTTTAGGGCGATTGGCCCCTGGGTCACGGTGACCTGGTGGCTGATCCCGTAGCGGCAAAGAGGGCCGCGGACCGGGTCGGTCAAAAGGTTGATCTTGCCTGCTTCATTTCCTTTTAAAGGATAGATTTCAGTGACTTTCCCTTTAGGCGCCAGCTGCAGGTTGCTGGCTGCTTCGTTTTCTTCTAAAAGGTCCTTGGCCACGATGGAGAAGTTCTCGACTTTGCCATTACCGGCCAAAACCAGTTCCTTCAAAGTTGTCGACAGGGTCAAGGCGTTCTTGATCTCACCCTTCAAGGTCCGGGAGAAGCCGGTTGTCAGGGCTTGGGCTTGGTCGCGCTCGAAAGCTTTCTGCTGTTCCTGGACGTAACTGAGCAAGCTGAGGTTGAAGACGACCAACAAAATCAAAGTAGCCGCGATGAGCAGGTAGTCGTCATGGTTCGCTTTCCTAAGCTGTTTAAACATTGCTGAATTACACCTTGTTTTTACTATGATATAATTTCCTATTAATTATAATATCGTTCGATAGGAATTATCCAAATTTGGAAAGGATAATCCTATTCTTCAGTATACAATAGCGGATGGTATTATTACAAATTGTTAAAATGTTATATAACTGAGAAAGCAATTAGGAAAAAATCGTTCTCCTTTTGAAAAAAGGTGCATAAAAAATGTTTAAATTCACGAAAAGCCTTGTCAAAGACTATTTTACATCATACAATAGGTTGTGCAAGAGTAAGCGGTTGCTTTTAATAAACTCTTGAGTTTTTCACTTGGAGATAAATGCATAGCTGTTTTTGTTTACACTTTTTAATATGGCTATTCTCTAATGGACGTTTCAATTGGGAAACGTCTTTTTTGTGCAGTTAAAGCTAATTTTTTAATAATTAGTCTGGGGGCAAAGAGAAAGTTGCCGGCTGAGTGCTATAATAGGTTAGATCAGTGGCGGCCGTTTTGCTGCCGCGAATAGGAATCAACAAACTAAGTGAGGTAATAATATGGCAAAAATCGGTGTTTTGGGAGCAGGTACTTGGGGCATGGCACTGGCCCGGATGCTCAGCAACTCTGGTCATGAAGTGACCGTCTGGTCAGCCCTGCCGCAAGAAGTCGACGAACTCTCAAGAACTCGTCGCCAGAAGAACCTGCCAGGTATGGTTATTCCTGACGAAATTAAATTTACCAAGGACATCGCGGAAGCCTGCCAAGACAAGGACATCATCCTTTTCGCCGTACCATCAGTCTTCGTCCGCTCAACTGCCAAGACTGCCGCTGCCTTTATTCCAGACGGGCAGATCATCGTTGACGTGGCTAAGGGGATCGAACCAGACACCCTCTTGACTTTGACTGAAGTTATCGCTGACGAAGTAAACAAGGACGGCAAGCATGGCAATGTCCACTACGTCGCCCTGTCTGGCCCGACCCACGCTGAAGAAGTGGCCAAGGACCTGCCAACCACCATCGTTTCCGCCTGTGAAGACCAAGCTGTGTCTGAAAAGGTCCAGGACGTCTTCATGAACAAGAACATGCGGGTTTACACCAACTCTGACCGCCTGGGCGTTGAGCTCTGCGGGGCTTTGAAGAACGTAATTGCTTTGGCCAGCGGGATCTGCTCAGGCCTGGGCTACGGGGACAACATGCGGGCTGCCTTGATCATCCGCGGGATGGCGGAAATCAAGCGTCTGGGCCTTAAGATGGGGGGCAAGGAAGACTCCTTTGACGGCCTGGCCGGCATGGGTGACTTGATCGTTACTGCTACCAGCAAGGAAAGCCGGAACAACAATGCCGGCTACTTGATCGGCAAGGGTAAGAGCGCTGAAGAAGCCAAGAAGGAAGTTGGCATGGTCGTTGAAGGGATCAACGCTATTCCAGCTGCCTTGGAACTGGCTGACAAGTATGACGTGGAAATGCCGATCGTCTTCGCCGTTGACGCCGTGGTCAACCGCGGTGCTGACGCCCGGGAAACCGTTGACGCCTTGATGCTGCGGGAAAAGAAGTCAGAAATGACCAAGTAAGAAAGTTAATTAAGAAGTCTGCGGAAGCAGGCTTCTTTTTTATCTGATATGTTCTTTTCTAAAAAATACAAAAATCTCTCATAAACATTTCATTTTATTACAACTTATGCTATGCTTATGACAGGTGGTGACTTTGGATGGAAAAGAACATGATTGGCAAGTATTTGCGAGCCCTGCGCCGGCGGCGGGGGATGAGCCAACAGGAGCTGGCCCTGGCCTTGGGAGTAAGCAAGCAGACAATCTCAAATTGGGAGGTTGGCCGCAAGGTGCCGCGGATGAAGGCCATTGAGAAGATAGCGAATGTTTTTGGCGTGTCTAGAAACAGCATTCTGGCCGGTTTGCCAGTAGAAATGCTGGAACAGGAGGGGCGGGAAGACCGCAAGGTGGTCGACTTGACCGACCGCGATGTCCGTTTGACCTATCTGGGCCAGCAGGTGCCGCGAGAATATATTGACATCATTGAGAAGCTGATGCGCTGCGATATTGCCGAGCGCGATGCTCAGTAAGGCGGGAAGTTCCCGCCTTTTTCTTTTATCCAAGGGTGCGGAAGCCTTTTCAAAGGAAGTAGTATAATGAAAGAGTGATGTTAGAAAAATAAGGGGGATAGAACAACGATGAAGGAGAAAAATTGGCTGACCTGGCTGACAGTCTTGGCCCTGGTCGTGGGCTTTGCCGCCATGGGGGCCAGCGTCTGGCTGAGCGCGCAAGCTGCCAAGCAGACCCAGAGAAACAGTCAGCTGGCCGGCCAGCTCTACCAGGCCAGCCGGACTAGCAGCAGTGAAGCTTCCAGCGTCAAAAAGCGGCTGGACAAATTGGCGAGCGACAATTCTAGTTTAAGGAAGAAAAATTCCCGCCTGGCTAAGGAGAACCAGGCACTAAAAGAGACCAACCAGGACTTGCCAGCAGCCAGCGCGGCCGCGGGTTTAAATGTCTGGGAGACGGAGGAAAAGAGCGGCAAGCTGCAGCTGGAGATCGACAACCAGACCGGGCAGGCAGTGAGTGACCTGCTGGTTTTAGCGGTAGCGGCCAGCGGCCGGGTTACTTTAAGCAGCTTGACCAGTTATTTCCCGGTAGGCGGGGCCAAGCCGCGCTACTTTTACCGCAAAGAAGTGGCGATTGGCAAGACGGAAGGAAGCTTGACCGGCGCTTACGCGGGTTCTGACTTGGTCAGCCTCTTTGCAGACGCCAGCGGCGTTTACTGGTTTAAGGGAAACCGGGGGCAAATAGAAAAAATTGGAAGCCAGGCCCACTTCAAGAAGCTGCTCCGCCAGATCAGCTTGAACAAGCTAGAAGAGAGCCCGCTGCCGGTGAAGAAGACGAAGACTGAAAAGAAGAAAAAGCAAACGAGCAAGAAAACGACTAAGAAAGCAGAAAAGCAGTCTAGCAAGAAGAAAGTAGAATAAAACAAAAAAGAAGCCCCAACCCGCGGTTGGGACTCCTCTTTGAATAGATGTGTAAAAGGGGATGACATATGGCGCTTCGATGCATTTATGAATAGAAAGGAATCGGTAAAAATGCGAAAGATGTTAGAAGTGTTAAATATGAATCGCCTAATATGCCAACATATTGTACCAAAACTGCACAAATAAGATAAAAGAGTATGTGTGTAAAAATGCAATATGAAAAGAGTATGATATAAAACTTAAACTTCCCACATCAAAAAGAACTATGAAGCCTTGAAAACTCAATAGTTTAACCAGTAAATATTCAATTATGCTGCTAGTGATGGCGATATAGCCTCTTGCATGTACTTCGGGAGGCGGGAAATGAAAGCTTTGGTGAACCTTTCCATCTGCTCTTCTGTCAGTTGGAAGATCTCTTTCACGCTCTCGAACATGGCTTCCACCAGGATCTGAAGGGAGTGATGGAAAGTAATGTCCGCAAGCTCGTCTATCATGCAGTAAAAGAGCTCGCCTATTGTCCTATCATCTTCATCATCTCGCTTCTCAACTGACATGAACATGTAGCGCAGAAAGACGAAAGCCGTATGGGCAGTCAATGCATCATATGAGAGGCCGTGGTATTCAGTACCAAGTTTCAAGAAACTCTTGCAGGTCTTGAAGAAGACTTCGATGTCCCATCTTTTGCCGTAAATTCTGATGATCTCATTTTCATCGATC
>SFHY01000071.1 GCA_004556255.1 Lactobacillus delbrueckii | reverse complement strand
CTTCTGCTTCATCTCTTGATTTGATGATTACAGTATATCTGCTCTAAGCAAAAATCAGAACATCACTAGATGCCAGGGTAAAATCATTTCGTGCCAAGTTTTGGCACAAAAAAAGTCCGCTGCGTTCTCGCAGCGAACTTCTTTGATACTCTGAGTGCCAATTATTGGAATCGAACCAACGACCTTCTCTTTACGAGGGAGATGCTCTACCAACTGAGCTAAATTGGCAATTTATCAACTCTTTCATTATAGCAAACAATCCGCTTTTGTCAAAAAAGTTTTCGCCAATTTTCGCAAAAAATCTGTCTCCCTCAGGCCGTTTTCTCAGCCCTTATTTCTCAATAATGGTAATCTCGCCGATCCGCATGACTCCTTCGTAAACCTGGACGCTGCTGCCATCGTAGAGGTTCTTGTAGATCCCCTCTGGCAGCTGGGTCGGAATCGCCTGCTTCTTGCCGGTTGTATTAAACAGGCCGATCAACTGCTCTTCTTCTTCGCCTTCACCCAGGCTGTGGACAGCTTCCAAGACGCCCTTTCTAACCTCTTTAGCCTCATAGCTGCCCTCAGCCATGATTGGCAGCTGCTTGATTTCATGCATCTTCTTCAAGAGGTCCGTCAAATCAAGATCGCCGGTCCAGTCAACCGGGTCCTTGTCAAACAGGGTCACGTGGTGGGCATCCCCCTTTTCTTCCCCATTGTAGACCAGCATGGCCCCCTTCATGAAGTAGATAAAGGCCGTCATTGCCCGCAGAGCCGCCGGATCATCGATCATCCCGTGCGCCCGGACCACGTCATGGTTTTCCAAAAAGTGCGCCTTGACGTAATTTTCCGAGTAGATCCCTTCTTGCCGGTTAAGGCCAGCCAGGTAGTCAGTCAGATCCTTTTGCCCCAGCATCGCTGCCCGCAAATCTGGGTAGATGTCATAGTCATAGGTCATGTCAAAAGCCTGGTAGAGCTCAGAATCTGACCCGCCGACTGCCCCCTTGCTTCTCAAGAAGCGGATAAAGTCCGGTGCACCAGATTCAGCCAGCCAAATGGCCCCTGGCCGCACCTTGGCCACTTCTTCTCTGGCATACTTCCAAAAATCCACCGGCACCATTGGGGCCACGTCGCAGCGGAAGCCGTCCACGTACTTGGCCCACATGACCAAAGTCTCTGCCTGGTACTGCCACAGGTCCTTGTGGCTGTAGTCTAAGTCGATCACGTCGCTCCAATCGCCCACCTTGTTGCCGAAGCTGCCGTCTTTCTTGTGGTAGAACCAGTCCGGGTGCTCCTTAGCCAGGACTGAGTCTGGTGAAGTGTGGTTGTAGACGCAGTCAATGATAATCTTCATCCCCTTGGCGTGGACATCGTCACACAGTCGCTTAAAGTCCTCCATAGTCCCGTATTCCGGGTTAATGGCCCGGTAGTCAGAAATCGCATATGGTGAACCCAGGTTCCCCTTCCGCTTTTCCTTGCCTGACGGCTGGATTGGCAAGAGCCAGATGATGTCCGTCCCCAAGTCCTTGATCCGGTCCAAATCCTTCCGGACCCCTTCAAAGTTGCCCTCTGGCGAGTAGTTTCTGACAAAAATGCTGTAAATCATTTGCTTGCGCAAGTCAATCTTGGTATCGCTAGCCATTTTTTCCTCCTTGGCCTGTGGCCACTTTTTTATCACCCTTCTATCTTAGCTGTTTTCCTAAGCGCTTTCACATTTTCTGGTCATGTTACCGGTAACTCTTTTTAAAATAAAGTCCCCTAGATTTAGTAGTATGGTTAGCGGTTCCAACTCAAGATCTTGAAAATTTCAGCTTGTCCTTACATTGCTGACATGGTATTCTTAACACATCGAATGATATTGACCCTATTTAATAATATTGTTCGTGTATTGTCGCAAAGTCCAAAGATTTATAAGGAGAATATCTGAACAATGAAGACTAATCGTTACATTGTTGCTTTGGCGGGGGTCATGCTGCATCTGATGATCGGCTCAGTATACGCTTGGAGCGTCTACACTAAGCCAATCGCGGCACAGACCGGCTGGAGCGAATCATCAGTTGCATTTGCATTTAGTTTGGCCATCTTCTTCCTGGGGATGTCCGCGGCTTTCATGGGCCGCCTGGTTGAAAAATTCGGCCCGACCTTGACCGGGACTGTTTCCGCCATCCTTTACGGGAGCGGGATTGCCTTGACTGGCCTGGCTGTTCAAAGTCATCAGCTCTGGCTCTTGTACGCTTCATACGGCGTTATCGCTGGTCTGGGACTGGGTGCCGGCTACGTCACCCCGATCTCAACCATCATCAAGTGGTTCCCAGATAGACGGGGTTTGGCCACTGGCCTGGCCATCATGGGTTTCGGCTTTGCCGCTCTTTTAACCAGCCCGATCGCCCAATTCCTGATGTCAAGCGTTGGCTTATCCAATACCTTCTACATCTTGGGTGCCGGCTACTTCTTGATTATGATCGTATCTGCCCAGTTTATTAAGCGGCCAACGGCTGAAGACCTGGCCAACTTCAAGAGTGAAGACAAGGAAGCTGTTTCCTTGACTGGCGGTTTGCAAATGACGGCCAACCAAGCACTGAAGACCAAGACCTTCTACCTGCTCTGGTTCATGTTCTTTATCAGCATCACCTGCGGGATCGCCCTGGTCTCCGCTGCCTCACCAATGGCCCAGGAACTGACTGGGATGAGCGCGGCTACTGCCGCTGTCATGGTCGGCATCATCGGCCTCTTCAACGGCTTTGGCCGGCTGGTTTGGGCAACCTTGTCCGACTACATCGGCCGCCCTTTGACCTACAGTTTAATCTTTGTCGTTGACATGGCCATGTTCGTGATCTTGATCTTCACCCACTCACCATTCATCTTTGCTGTAGCCCTCAGCCTTTTGATGTCCTGCTACGGGGCCGGCTTCTCAGTTATCCCGGCTTACCTGGGCGACGTCTTCGGCACTAAAGAACTCGGCGCCATCCACGGCGCCATCTTGACTGCCTGGGCAGCGGCCGGCATGGTTGGCCCACTCCTGCTCTCCTTCACCCACGAATTTTTGAAGAGCTACTACGTGACCTTGGCCGCCTTCATCATCCTGGCCGGCCTGGCCCTCTGCGTTTCCTTCCTGGTTCAGCGCGAATTTGCCAAGCTGACCGACCTGGCTGACGAATTAGATTAATGAATTTTCAAGTTCCTGCTAACGCGGGAACTTTTTCTTTCCCCCGCGAGCTTTTAAGCAGGCTAAAGGCTATAATATTATCAAAGAGAGATTGATGAGGGGGAAAAACATGATGCTTCCAAGCAAGCTGCGCGACCTGCGCAAGAAGCATGGCTTAAGCCAAAAAGAATTAGCGGAAAAATTAATGACCACGCAAGCCAAGGTGGCCAGCTGGGAAAACGGCGACAGCGTGCCCGACATATCATATATCGCCAAACTGGCGGTTTTATACGACGTGTCAGCTGACTACCTGCTGAAAGACGACAAGCAAGAAGGGCAGACCATCGAACCAGGCGAAGAGATGGACCGGCCAAGCAAGAAGGATGCTGACCCTAAGCGCCTGGGCAAGATCAACAGCATCTACTGGACTATCGTCATCGCTGTCTACCTGCTGGCCAGCATCGCGACCGGCCGCTGGTCAACCAGCTGGGTCCTCTTTATTTTAGGAGGCGCCATCTGGCTCATCGGGGCTGGTTTTCACTGGATCAATTCGACTAAATAAGAAAGGAGCTGCTTCTTAACTCGAAGTCAGCTCCTTTTGCTTTCTTATAAATTGTTGGATGACATGATGTAAAAAGTCAATAAGACAGAAACCACAAAACACAAGGCTGCCGCCAGTAAGTAGGCCAGAAAAATATTGACCCCATGCTTGGCAAAAGTTACTGCTAACAAATCTATCCCGCAAAGCAGGGCGAAATCAGCAAGCGAAGCCCCAAACTTGGCCTGGCCAAAATGCCCTAAGATTAAAGCAATGATGACAGCGGCCACAATACAGATGCTCCACCGCCGGCTGGTCTTGGGCGGATAAGCGCTAATGGCCCGCTCTTTAAGATGTTGCATGTAATTCTTCATCATTTTTCCACCTTAGTAAAAATTATCTTTCTTCTATAAGGTCATTATAGTCTTTTTTGTAAGAATGGTAATAAAAAGCCATGATTTAGCAAATTTCCCTGAACCTGATACAATTAAGGCAAAACACTTCAGAAAGCAGGAAAAGCATGCTGAAAGACGGTATTTACGAACAAATCCTTAACCAAGAAATCCTGGACCAGCTGGAAAAAATTGACCCGAAGACTAGGGATTACAAACTGGAACAGCTAAACGCCGATGACTCCCGCCAGCTCTTGACCATCTACCTCTCCCAGGTCATCCGGTCGGGCCTGCACTACCTCCGCGACAGCTTCAAGTCCGGCGAAGACCAGGCCGCCTTGATCGCCCAGATCCGCCTGGCCAACTCCATCGTCGACCAGGTAGCCCAGCATACCGACGAAGCCGACTACGAGGACCTGCAGATCCTGGAAAAAGGCGAGGTCCTAACTTCCATCTACCACAAACTGACCCAGTCTCAGAAGATCACTCCCATCCGGCCCCAGACTTCCATAGTTGAGAACGCCCTTTTTACCGGCAGTAAAAATGAGCCCAGCATGCTCAGCGAAATCAAGAAGGAAATTGCTTCTTCCGACCAGGTCGACTTGCTCGTTTCCTTTATTAAGTGGTCGGCCATCCGCCCCCTTTTAGGAGATTTGGAAGCTTTTTGCCAAAAAGCTGGCCACCAGCTGCGGGTGATTGCTACAACTTATACCCAAGCAACTGACTACAAGGCTATCCTGACCTTGAGCCAGCTGCCCAACACTACAGTCAAGATCAACTACGAGACCGACCACGCCCGCCTGCATGCCAAATCCTATCTTTTTAAAAGAGAGACTGGCTTCTCCACCGCCTACATCGGTTCCTCCAACCTCTCCAGCGCTGCCTTGACCACGGGCCTGGAATGGAATGTCAAGGTTACCGAGCAGGAGTCTTTTGACATCGTCAATAAATTTTCCGTCTCCTTTGAAAGCTACTGGAACGACCCCTCTTTTGAAACTTTTGACCCGGATCAGGAAGACTGCCGGAAGAAACTGCAGACAGAACTGAACCGGCATAAGGCAAACACCTTCCACCTGGAAAGCAGCATCCGTCCTTACAACTACCAGCAGGAGATCCTGGACCGGCTGCAGGCTGAGCGGGAAGTTTACGGCCATTATAAAAATCTCCTCGTCGCCGCCACCGGGGTAGGGAAAACTGTCATCGCTGCCTTTGACTTCAAGCGCTACTTGACAGAGCATCCCGACGCCCGCCTCCTCTTCGTCGCCCACCGGCAGGAAATCCTGGAGCAGAGCCTGCAGAAGTTCCGCGAAGTCCTCAACGACTTCAACTTCGGCCAATTGCTGGTCGGCCAATACAAGACAGACGATGTCAGCCAGCTTTTCGTCTCGATCCAGTCCTTTAATTCAGAAAAAATAGCTGACCTCTTGCCTAGCGACTACTACGACTTCATCATCATCGATGAATTCCACCACGCCGCGGCCAAGTCCTACCAAAAGCTGCTCAGTCACTTTAAGCCCAAGATCCTTCTGGGCCTGACCGCTACCCCCGACCGGATGGACGGACAGGATATCCTGCAGTACTTTGACGGCAATATTGCCGCCGAAATGCTGTTAGGCGAAGCTATCGACCGCCAGCTCCTCTGCCCCTTCCAGTATTTTGGAGTCACCGACAATGTTGACTACTCCGGCATGAAGTGGAGCCGGGGCCAATACGAGGTCAGTGAGCTGGAAAATGTTTATACGGCTAACGATGCCCGGGCCAAGTTGATTTTGCGCAGCCTGGACAAGTACAGCAACAATTTGGAAGACATCAAGGGCTTAGGCTTCTGCGTCAGCGTCAAGCACGCTGAATTCATGGCCGCCGCCTTCAACCAGGCCGGCATCCCTTCCGCTGCTTTGTCTGGCCAGACTGCCCAGGCTGACCGCCAGCAGGCTAAAGATGACTTAACTAGCGGCAAGCTCAAATTTATTTTTGTCGTTGACCTCTATAACGAAGGTGTCGACATCCCAGCTGTCAACACCATCCTCTTCCTGCGGCCAACCCAAAGCCCGACCATCTTCCTCCAGCAACTGGGCCGGGGCCTCCGCCTCAGCCCGGGCAAGGATTGCTTGACAGTCCTTGACTTCATCGGCCCGGCCAACCGCCACTATAACTACGAGGCCAAGTTCAAGGCCCTGACTGGACCCGGCCATGCCCTACCATATGAAGTCAAGGAGGGCTTCCCGCACCTGCCGGCAGCCTGCTATCTGGAGCTTGAGCCCGTTGCCAAAAAGTACATCCTGGCCAACCTGGGTCAAAACGCGGCTAACAAGAAGGGCCTGATCCAGCGGGTGAAGACTTTTAGCGAAGACACGGGCCTAAAGCTATCCTTGGCCAACTTCCTCAAGGCCTATGACATGAGTCTTTACGACTTCTACCACGCCAGCGGGTCGCGTTCACTTTTCCGTTTAAAAAAATGGGCCGGATTGATCACTGACGACCGGGATGTGGAAAACCAGGTCTACCAGAAGTTCAGCAGCTTTTTCCACATCGATTCCAAAAGGCTCCTGGACTACTGGCTAGCTTACCTAAAGACGCCAAAAGAGCCAAGTAACGAAACTGAACGCTTGATGCTGGGGATGCTCTATTACAGCTTTTACAAGAAAAAGCCAGCCCAACTGGTTTTTAAGGACTTGCATGAAGGGATCAAGGACTTCTTAAAGGAAGACTTCGTCAAAGAAGAATTAATGGAAGT
>SFHY01000070.1 GCA_004556255.1 Lactobacillus delbrueckii | reverse complement strand
TTGACAACATCGAGTAAGTTGCCCATGGATCCTAGAAGCAAGAAGAGACTGAGCGCGAAGCCAGCTGCTCGTAAGATTTTAGTGATGAATTTCATGCTTGCCTCCTTATTCATTAAAGAAGATATTTCCTTCAGTATAATGCGGAGAATTTTTTTGAGCAAACGCATAGGATTTGTTGAAAATTGTTATTTTCGCTTAAGAGCATCCTTATTTTTGCAAAAATGAGGTAAATATAGGGGAAAACGCAGATGAAAAAGCGCTTGCTCTTTAAGATGGTCAAGAATAATCTCCAAGCAAAAAGCCCCAAGATGAATCTTGGAGCTTTTTTTGCGCCTAAGCTAGGCAATGTTTTTCAAAATATTAGTCCGGTAAAGAAGCAGGTTGATCACGACAATCCCGCTGGTTACCAGGAAGACGGCGCTGTAGCCGAAGTGGGCGGAAACCGTTGAACCCAAAAGCGGCCCGAAAATATTGCCGACGTACATGGCGCTTTGGTTCCAGCTGAAGACCCGGCTGGTCAGTTCCTTTGGACTGTGCTTGGTCAGCATGGTCTGGACCTGCGGGAAGAGGCAGGCGTCAGTAAAACCAACCAGGAAGCGGCAGACGCCGAGCTCAACCGTGTTACGGACGAAAGCCGTCAAGAAGAAGAGGATGATCGACACAATCAAGCCGCCTAAAATGATCTTGTGGGTCCCGATCCGGTCACCTAAACCACCAAAGTAGGAGGCTGCAGCCACCGTGGCAATCCCTGGCAAAGCCGCAATCACCCCGCTGACGAAGACGACCTGCCCTGAATTGTGCATCAAGCTTCTGACATACAAGGAAACGATTGGGTTGATGGAGTTATTAGCCGCTTGAATGATCAAGGTCGTCAGCAGCAGCCCCAGAATCAATTGCCCACTCTTAAACTGCTTCATCGTGTCCTTAAAGCTGCCCCGCTGCTTGCTCTCAACTGGCACGAAGTCATCTTCATGGATAAAGAAGACCGACAAGATAAAGCAGGTGAAAAGCAGAGCCCCGGTAATAAAGAAGGTTACCCGGTAGCTAAAAGCCTGCGATAAGGCCCCGCCGGCAAAGGGCCCCAGCAATTGCCCCCCGGTCGTGGCTGAGCTCATGATCCCTAAGGCCTTGCCCGCCTTGTTTTTTGGCGTTTCTGCCGCGATAAGGGCGTTAGAGTTGGAGATGAAGCCGGCGAAAACCCCCTGCATCCCTCTCAGGAACAGCAGCTGCCAGACATTCTGGGCCAGGCCCATGCAGGTAAAGACAACCGCCATCCCCAAAGAAGCCCGCAGAATCATCGGCTTGCGCCCCTTCTTGTCGGCCAGCTTGCCCCAAATCGGGGAAACCAGGGCTGCCACGACGTAAACCGCTGAAAAGACGATCCCGGACCAAAAGCTCAGCTGCTGGTGGCTGAACTTGCCCAGGGTGTCAATGTACAGGGACAAAAACGGCGTGACTTCTGAAAAGGCAATCCCCGCTAAAAAGACGCTGACCGTTGAGACTTGCAGATTTCTTTTCCATACCGGTTTCTTTTGCAATGTGTGACCTTCCTTTTATTTCAGCTTCGCTAATAAATACTTTACATATCTTTTACCTTACTCTTGCAGGAAAAATAGTCAAGGAAAAAAGGCCCTCTAATAGGAAGAGAGCCTTTTCAAAAAAGAAAATCTTAAATTTTAGTTGTCGTTGTCAGCGATCCCGAAGATCCGCAAAAATTGCAGGAAGAGGTTGATGAAGTCCAGGTACAGCATCAAAGCCCCGTTAACGGCCAGGCCAAGTTCTGGCAGCTGGTCACCGTAACTGGCGTAGATGGACTTCATCTTCTGGGCATCCCAGGCAGTCAAGATCGTGAAAATGATGACCCCGATGATGGAGAAGATGAAGCTGGCTGGTGTGCTCTTCAAGAACATGTTGACCAGGCTGGCCACGATCAAGCCCCAGATGGCGGCTGAAGCGTAAGCCCCGATGGTGTCCAGGTTCTTCTTAGTCACGCTGCCGTAAGCCGCCATCCCGATGAAGACGGCTGAAGCGGAGATGAAGGCCCCGCCGATTTGGGCGCCCGTATAGGCAAAAGCCAAAAGGGAGAATTCCAGCCCGTAGACAACCGCGATAGCCATCAACATGAAGAAGGCCGTCGTTGGCTTGCGGGTAGCCTTAAAGCTGATGCCCACGCTCAAGATCAAAGGCAGTAACAGCAGGATCCAGAGGAAGACCCGGTTGGTGAGTAGCGGCAGCAAGCTGCCAGAGAAGACCGTCAAGGTCAGGTAGGCGGTCAAGGCTGAGACCAGAACCGCCAGGCCCATGATGGAATACATTTTCGTTAAAAAGCCATTGAGCGCTGAGTCGTCAACGATGTGGCGGCGCTCTTGTTCAGGCGAAACGTTAAACATAATTTCTTTTGCTCTTTCTAAAAACTAAAAAAACTGTGTACAGAATTATTCCCAGATTGCCGTTTTATTCCGGTAATCAACGTGATATCCAGGGTTTAGATATAACAATAACATAGCCCCTAAAAAAAGCAAGCCGGACGGTTTTTCCAGCAAAAAACTAAAGAAAAAATCAAGAAAGTCCGGCTTGCAGGAAAAATAAAGTGGCGTATCGATTGAAGAAAGCGGGTAAAAAGTTCAAAATTAATAGCTAGAGGAGGGAAAAATATGTCAAAAGAATATGCTGATCGGCCAATCGGCGTTTTTGATTCCGGCCAAGGGGGCTTAACGGTCCTCAGCCGTCTGGTTGATCTGATGCCAAACGAAGACTATGTCTTCTATGGCGACTCAGCCAATGCTCCTTACGGGGTAAAGAGCAAGGAAGAAGTCTACCAGCTGGCCAAGCGGGTAGTTGATGAACTGATTGACAAGCACCAGGTCAAGGCCGTCATGATTGCCTGCAACACGGCAACCAGCGCGGCGGCTGACCGCCTGCGCCAGGAATACTCCCTGCCGATTATCGGAATCGAACCGGCCGTCAAGCCGGCAGCTGAAGAAAATCCCGGCCAGCAGATAGTTGCCATGGCTACCCCTTTGACCCTGGAGCAGGAAAAGTTCAACCAGCTGGTCGCCGAATGTGCTGAACCGGGCCAAGTGGTCAAGGTGCCAGCCCCAAAACTGGTCGAATTGATCGAAGAAGGGCAAACTGATAGCCCGGCCATTTACCAGTACCTGGAAGACTTACTGGCCCCATATGCCGGCAAGGCTGCCGGGGTAGTCCTGGGCTGCACCCACTTTCCTTTTGCCAAGCAGACCATCCAGAAGATCTTAGGCC
Source organism: Lactobacillus delbrueckii (assembly GCA_004556255.1). Taxonomy (GTDB): domain Bacteria; phylum Bacillota; class Bacilli; order Lactobacillales; family Lactobacillaceae; genus Lactobacillus; species Lactobacillus delbrueckii_B. The sequence continues at coordinate 3,611 of SFHY01000070.1, read as the reverse complement.
CCCAGGCCAAGGTCTATGACGGAGCCATCGGGGCCGCTGCTGAAGTCAAGCGGCAACTGGCCAGCCGGGATGAACTGAATGAAAGCAGCCAGCCTGGCAAGATCCTATTTGAAAACAGTGCCCCGGCCGGCGCCGATTTGAGCAAGCGCCTCTATGCCCTTTACCGGCAGCAATAGCTGGCAAAAGACGTTTTTTCAGCTAGAATATATAGTAAGAAAGCAGACAATTAGTTTTAGGTTATTAGAGGAGGACTTATGCAAAAGCCAGCAGAATGCACGACCATTTTAGTCGGCAAGGACGCCACCATTGATGGCTCCACGATGATTGCCCGCAGTGAAGACGGCGGCAGTACCATTATCCCTGAAGCCTTTATCGCGGTTAACCCGGAAGAGCAGCCAAAGCACTACAAGGCTGTGATCAGCGGCCAAGAAATCGATGATGAAGACCTGATGCCAAATCCTATGCGCTACACCAGCGCTCCAGATGCTTCCGGCAAACACGGGATCTGGGCAGCAGCCGGGATCAACGACGCAACGGTAGCTATGACGGCCACGGAAACCATCACCACCAACAGCCGGATCCAAGGGATCGACCCCTTAGTTGAAGAAGGAGGCCTGGGCGAAGAAGACTTTGTCACTTTAACTTTGCCATACATCCATTCAGCCAGAGAAGGGGTTAAGCGCCTGGGCTACCTGGTTGAAAAGTACGGGACCTACGAAATGAACGGGTCAGCCTTTGCTGACCATGACGAAGTCTGGTACATCGAAACCATCGGCGGCCACCACTGGGCTGCCCGCCGGATTCCGGACGATGCCTATGTGGCAGCGCCAAACCGCTTGAACATCGACTTCTTCGACTTTAACGACGAAGAAAACTTTATGTGCTCAAGCGACTTGCTGGACATCATCAACGAATACCACTTGAACCCGGACTACCAAGGCTACAACCTTCGTCACATCTTTGGTTCATCCACGATCAAGGATGCCCACTACAACAACCCGCGGGCTTGGTACATCCACCGCTACTTCGACCCTGAATGGGAAGGCGAGCCAGGGGACCAGGACCAGCCTTTCATCACTTACGCCAAGAAGAAGATCAGCCCGGAAGACATCAAGTTCCTGGAAAGCTCCCACTACCAGGACACCAAGTACGATGTCTACAGCACGACCAACACTGAAGCGGAAAAGAAGCTCTTCCGCCCGATCGGGATCAACCGGAACTTCGAAACCCACATCCTGCAGATCAGAAACGATGTTGAAGAAGGTATCGCCGGCGTGCAATGGCTGGCCTTTGGCCCGAACACTTTCAACGTTTTCGTGCCTTTCTACACCAACGTCACGACTACTCCAGCCAGCTTCCAAACCGGTCCGGATTTTGACTTGACCAAGATCTTCTGGCTCAACAAGCTGAACGCCCAGCTCGGAGACACCAACTACAAGGTTTACAGCGCTTTGGAGCAGGCTTTTGAAGAAAAGACCATGGCTAAATTGCGCCAGATCGAAAACGAAACTGACCGCGCCGTTAAGGGCTTGACTGGCCGTGAGCTGCAAGAGAAGCTGGAAGAAGCCAACCAGAAGATGGCTGACCTGACTTACAAGCAAACCGCAGCCTTGACCGGGGAAATGGTCAAGGACGGCCACTCCTTGATGAAGCTGAAGTACGACCTGCTGGATTAATTGGAGATTATTGATGGAAAAAGCTGCTGAAATTCAAATGCTGAAGGACTTTTCAAATGCCAACGCCACTTCCGGCTTTGAAAATGAATTCGTTGACCTTTTTACCAAGACGGTCAAGGACTACGCCGACCTTGAAGTCGACGGGATGCTGAACGTCTACGCTTCCAAGAAGCAGAACACCGGCAAGCGGCCGGTGTTCCAGCTGGACGCCCACTCAGACGCCGTGGGTTTCTTGACCCAGGCGATCCGGCCAAATGGCTTGATCAAGTTCGTGACCCTGGGCGGCTGGAACAATGTGGTTCTGCCGGCCCTCAAGGTCAAGGTCAGAAACCGGGACGGGGAATACATCCCCGGCGTTGTAGCTTTAAAGCCGCCCCACTTCATGTCAGAAGCTGAAAGAAAGTCTGTCCCGCAGGTCGCTGATCTGTCCATCGACGTTGGTTCTTCCAGCCGGGAAGAAACGATCAACGACTACAAGATCGACACCGGCTGCCCGATTTTCGTCGACGTGGACTGCGAATACAATGAAAAGACCGGCCTCTTCTTCGGCAAGGACTTTGATGACCGCTTTGGCGCCGCTGCCATGGCCGACATCCTGGAAAATCTGAAGGATGAAGAAGTCAACTTTGACCTGGTTGCCGCCTTGTCTAGCCAGGAAGAAGTCGGCCTGCGGGGGGCCTATGTCACGGCCCGCAAGATCAAGCCCGACCTCTGCCTGGTTCTGGAAAGCTGCCCGGCCGATGATACTTTTGAACCGGACTGGCTGTCTCAGACCGGCCTTAAGCGGGGACCGATGCTGCGGGACATGGACGTCACCTTCCTGCCAAACCCCAAGTTCCAGCAATACGCCTGCGACTTAGCTGACAAAAACGGGATTCCTTACACCCGGTCAGTTAGAACCGGGGGCGGACAAGACGGGGCGGCCATCTACTACGAAAATGGGGCCCCAACCATCGTGATCGGGATTCCGGTCCGCTATGAGCACTCCCCGTACTGCTTCAGCAGCTACAAGGATTACAAGGCAGCTGTTGACCTGGCCTTGGCGATTATTAGAGATATCGATAAGGGAAAACTGGAATCCTTTAAAAACTTTAATTAAATAAGGGAACTTTTTGCCTTGTTAACGCTTTAAAAATCTGCTAGACTAGATTAAGTCAAGTTGAATAAATGTCACTAGGGGAGCGAAAGCTGAGATGACGAAAGTCGACCCTTTGAACCTGACCAAGGTAATTCTTGCGCAAGGGAAGTGTTTCTTAAACATGATTTCAAACTCCTAGCCGGCAATTGTTGGATAGGAGTTTTTTTAATGCTTAAAAGAGAGAGCAAGTGGAATGTGAAAGCCATTATCTTGATGGCTTTGATTGGGATTATCATGGGGGTTATCTACACCTACGTCTTTAACCCCCTTTACAACTCGACCAAGTTTGCCTTAAACTTCGTCGGCCTGGGACCCCTGGCTGATGAAATCTATTCTGGCCTTTGGTACATGGCTGCTCCTTTGGCCATGTACTTCGTGCCGACCTTCGGCTCCGGGACTGTCGGTGAAACCCTGGCCGCCACGGTTGAAATGGCCTTTGGCGGTCAGTGGGGGGCAATGACCATCCTGCAAGGGCTGGTGCAAGGGGCCTTCAACGAAATCGGCTTCTTCCCGAAGAAGGAAAACTATGACCGCTTCGGCTGGGGCAGCCTGATCATTGGGGCCATCTGCTGCCATGTGGCTGCTTTTGTAATGTGCTACTTTACTTATGGCTGGAGCGCCTACAAGCCGGCCCTCTTGATTGAAATGTTCATTGCCGGTTTGATCTCATCCGTTGTCTTTGACGCGGTTTTGGTCAAGCTGATCACCAAGCTTTTTGACCGGGTCATGGCCAAGTAGTTTCGTAAAGTTATCATTTTTTTGATAAAAATAATCAAAAATGCGTGACAAGTCTTTTC
>SFHY01000069.1 GCA_004556255.1 Lactobacillus delbrueckii | reverse complement strand
GCTGGTTAAACACCCATAATCTATCTATCATTTTTACATCTATCCAAATCTATAGCTTTTAAGTTATTATTACCTGTACATCTATCATTATAAACCAAGCTGATTGCAGGGCCAAAGAAAATAGCTATTTTGGATAAATCAGAAAAAAAGCAGCTGCCCGGTTCTCCCCAGGCAGCTGCTATTACCTTATGAAAACATTTCGCTTACTATCTCATCATGCAGCTTATTGATCCGCTGGCTGGTCTTTTGCCAGTTGTACTCGCCATGCTGCTTGTTCCGGTAAGCATAAAGCTGAGCCTCATTGATATACTTCAAGGCCAGGTCCCAGCGCTGGCTCGTCCCCCAGCCTCTGGCGTAGCAAAGGGCCAGGCGGTAGTCGATCTCAGCAATCAGGTCTTCATCGCCTTCCTGCAGGACGCTTTCCGCCATGCTGTAATATTGAAAGGCAATCTGGTCATTTCTCTTTACAAAATTGCCAAAACGGAAAGCATCCCCCAGCTTATAGAAGGCATTCGGGTTGCCGGCCAAAGATGCTTGAGTAAAGTAGTAAAAAGCCTGCTCCTGGTCGGCTTCACCAACCCGGCCAAAGGCATAGATGTAGCCCAAATTGCACATGGCTTGGGAATTGCCGTAGTCAGCTGCCTTTTTATAGCACTGCAGGGCCAGTTCATAGTCCCCCTGCCGGTAGGCTTCCGCCCCCCGGTCCAGCCAGGTCGCGCCGATTTTATCCATCTCAACGAATTTATCTTTCTCCGAAAATGCCATCTTTACCGCCAACCTTTCTAAAATTAACTAAGTACCAGCTCCTTGACCGGATACGCGATCGGCTGGGTGGAAGTTTCATAAGCCGGCAGGCCATGCATGGCCCGGTAAATCGCCCGCTCAATCGACGACAGGCCCGCCGAATCCGCGATGGCCAGCCGCTTGGCATACTTGCGCAGGGCCTTGCTGGTCGAGTGCTTGTTCAAATTCTGCACCATGACTGTCACGTCAGCCCGCTTCAGCGCGTGCTTGTAAAAAGACTCCGTGTCGGAAAACTTGAAGGCGTCAATCACCTTGCAGCGGCCGTGGTGTTCACCCACCATCTTCTGAATCTCCTGGCTGCGGAGTTCATTGCCGATGACCACCGCCACGCTGCGGCCATGCAGGTCGAAATTCAAGGTCGTTACGCTCTCCTCTTTGCCCTTGTCTTCCTTTTCACTTTTTACCTTCTTTTCAGCCGGCTTTTCCTTCTTTGGAACAGCATTTCCCTTAGTCTGGCTGACCCAGCGGACGATCATATTGCTGGGGCTGTTCTTATACCAAGCTAAATCAACGATGTCTCCTTCATGAACAAAACCTGTCTCGGTTTGCCCAGCATCAATGATCGCCGGCACCTCATAGCGGTCAATGTCCGCGCACTCGCTCAATTTCTCGCCCATGGCGCTGCGGCTGACATACAAATCGCCGGCAGCATCCCTTTCTACCACCCCATATGACATAGTCGCGATATTAGATGGCAGGTTGCCGGCTTCCACTATCCGGATCACCCGGGGCGGCTGACTGCTCGGGTCCAGCTCGACTAAATCGCCATTTTCCACGTTCAGATTTTTGAGTGTCAGCTCATTAATCTCGCCAACTAAATCTCCTTGTTCGGTGTAAAAACTCCCGCCCTTCAAGGCCCGGGAAAAGCGGCAGAGCTGGTTGCCAGCCGAGATCTGATAAGGGATGCTGGCTCTTGGCTCTTCATGGCGGATGATCTTGACTTGTTGCTTCTTGGCTTCCGCTTCTGCTAAATCACCGCCGCTATCTGCCTCTTCAATGGCATCTGAATCATCAGAATCGTCTTCGCCTTCATCCTCCTCATCGCCTGTTTCAGTTTCTTCGTCTTCATCATCCAGGTCGATTTTGGCCAGGGTCAAGAGATTTTCGATCGCGACTGCTCCCAGGCGCAAGGATGTACTGCTGTCGTCCAAAGCATCCAAGATATTCCGCACTTGCTCACGATAGTCCAAATAGTATTCTTTCATCTTTTTATGCCCTTTCATTTTTGAATTCGCTTTCCGCGTCCATTCTTATTATCGCAATCTTTTGAAAAAATTACAGAGCATATGCGTAAAAAATTGGCTGAAAGACAAAAAAATGCTATTTTTCCTTAACAGTAAGCCTTTACTGTAAATTTGCTCTAGCGGCCTTAATCACCCGGGCTACGTTTTCACTGGTCCGGACTAAATTTTCTCCTCCGCCTGCTAAAGCTTCCGGCAAGCTGCAGACGCCTGGCAGGATACCAAAAATCCCCGTAAAGCCTGCTTCATATAAGCTGTCAATTCCGTCTCCGACCTGGCCAGCCAGGGCAAAAACCGGTATGCCAAATTTTTTGGCAACTTGGGCTACGGCATAGGGTGTCTTGCCAAACTTAGTCTGGAAGTCAATCCCGCCTTCGCCCGTAAAGACGTAGTCGGCATCCCGCATCTTTTCCGCCAAATGGCTTTCCTCAATCACAATCTGGGCGCCGGCTTTCATTTGGCTATTGCTGAAGGCTAAAAAGCCTGCTCCCAGGCCGCCAGCTGCCCCGCTGCCAGGAACGTTCTCCACGTCTTTCCCAACTTGCTCCTTGATCACGGCCGCATAATGGTGAAGGCTAGCGTCAAGCTTCTGGACCATCTCCTTGTCCGCTCCCTTTTGCGGGCCAAAAACTACTGAAGCCCCATTGGGCCCAGTCAAAGGATTGGTCACATCACTAGCTAAAATGATTTCAACTTCTTTTAAACGGGGAGCCAAGCCGCTGGTATCAATTCTGGCTAACTGGTCTAAACTTCCTCCGCCGAAAGGCAGCTCTTGGCCATTTTTATCTAAAAACCTAACCCCTAAAGCCTGGACCAGGCCGGCACCGCCATCATTAGTCGCGCTGCCGCCCAGGCCAACAATAATCCTTTTGACGCCCCGCTTCAACGCGTCAAGTACCAGCTCCCCAGTCCCAAAAGTAGTTGCCGTCATGGGATCGCGGTCCTTTTTCGCAAGCAAGCCCAGGCCGCTGGCCGCGGCTGTTTCGATTACCGCGCATTTTCCATCATCAATTAGCCCATAGCTGGCCAAGAGCCTTCTGCCATCGGGACCGGTAACCAACTTTTCCACTTTTTCCCCGGGGATGCAGGACAAGATTGCATCGACCGTCCCCTCGCCCCCATCGGCCATGGGAACCTGGACGACTTCAGCCTCGGGAAAGACCCGCTTGATCCCATCTGCCATGGCCTGGCAGGCCTCTTTGGCTGACAAGCTTTCCTTGAAACTGTCGCTGGCTGTAATAAACTTGAGCATTTTTCTGCCTCTTTCATTTTTTAAGAATCAGCTCTATTTTACCGCTTTTCCAAACAAAAAGCCGCCTGGCTGAAAGACAGTCAACTGATCAACTAGCTGTCGGTTCGACTTCTTTCTTGTATAATTAAGCTAATGGAAAAATATTGGTAATTATGGCATCTTAGAAGAAATGCTGACCGTCATTGAAGACGAGTACAAGAACCACTTTTTGGATGAAGAATAAGGAGACCTATGGAAACTAAGAAATACCTTTCCCTCATCGACCGGGAAATGGCCCAGATGCCGGACTTCGTCAAGGAATACCAGCTGGAAACAAGGCACTCTCTGACCACCAGCTACCAGTATTTAGCGGAAATCCGCCGCTTTTTCTCCTGGCTGATCGCTGAAAATTTGACCCAGGCGAAAAGTCCCAGCCAAGTGCTGCCAAGCGATTTGGAAAAATTGAGCCGGAGCGATGTCATGCTCTACCTGGATAAACTGGAGCACAGCAAGAACAAGCAGGGCCGCCTCAACTCCCCGACGACTGTCAACCGGTCGCTCAACGCCCTGCGCTCCTTGTACAAGTACTTGACGATCACAGCCGACAAGAACAATGGCGAGCCTTATTTTGACCGCAATGTCATGCTCAAGATCAATTCCCTTCCTTATACAAGCACCTTGAACTACCGGGCTCATGCCTTAGAAGCCCACATGTACACCGGCGACTTGAAATACCAGTTTATGGACTTTTTAGACCAAAAATTTGCCGGCCTCTGCAGCGGGCGCGCCCTTTCTTCTTTTAAGCAAAACAAGGAACGGGACATGGCCGTCATCGCTTTGATCTTAGGCACGGGAATCCGGGTTTCTGAATGCGCCGGGGTTGACATGAAAGACCTCAACTTAAAGGAAGCAACTTTAGATGTCACCCGGAAGGGCGGACAGAGAGACTCAGTGCCAGTTGCTGACTGGACCCTCCCCTACCTGGAAAAGTACCTGGCAATCCGGGCAGACCGCTACCAGGCCCCAGCCACTAACAAGGCCTTTTTCTTAACCAGCTACCACCAGGAATGCCGGCGGATGACGACCAATACCATCGAAAAAATGGTTGGCAAGTATTCCGCTGCCTTCGGCCACCCTCTCACCCCCCACAAGCTCCGCCACACGGTCGCTTCTGAACTCTACCAGGCCACCAAGGACCAGGTCATGGTCGCCCAGCAGCTGGGGCAAAAAGGCACCTCAGCCACCGACCTCTACACCCACGTTGACCAAAGAGAGCAACGGGCCGCCCTCAATGCCAGCGCCAAACAAAAGAAGTCCTCCTCTGATTAGAGAAGGACTTCTTTTCGTCTTTTGCTAGTTATTTTCTTCTGTGGTAAAAAATTTTTTGCCTAGCCGGCAAAGTGCTTGCTCTTGTAAACCAGCTTGCCGCTGACAAAAGTCAAGGCGGTCATGCCGTAGACTTCCTGGCCGGTGAAAGGTGTGTTGACCCCCTTGGACAAGTAGTCTTCTTCGGCCAGCTTTTCGGCGTGGTCCAGGTCAAAGACGGCCAGGTCGGCTTCCTTGCCTGGAGCCAGGACACCAGCGTCCAGGCCAAAGAGCTTGGCTGGCTGGTAGCTCATGAGGTCCAAAAGCAGGCTCAGGTCCATTTGCCCGCTCTTGACGAACTTGGTGTAAAGGCAGGCAAAAGCAGTCTCATTGCCAATGATCCCAAAAGCAGCTTTCCGCATGTCGCCGGCCTTTTCTTCCCGGCTGTGCGGAGCATGGTCAGTCGCGATCAAGTCGATCGTCCCGTCCAGCATCCCTTCAATCAAGGCAAACTGGTCTTCCTTTGATCTAAGCGGCGGGTTCATCTTGTAGTAACCGTTGTTGCCGTCGATCTCTTCTTCGCTCAAAAGCAGGTGGTGAGGTGCGGCCTCGGCGGTTACATTGATTCCGTATTCCTTGGCGATCCGGATCAGCTCCACGCTTTCCTTGGTAGAAACGTGGCAGGCATGGTAGTGAACCCCGGTAGCCTGGGCCAAAACCAGGTCTCTGGCCAATTGCGCAGATTCACTGACCCCCAGGATGCCTGGCAGGCCGAGTTCTTCCGCCTTCTTGCCGGCATTCATCACCCCATGATGGTAAAGCGAGTCATCTTGGATGTGCTCACAGATGGCCAGACCTACCTTAGCGGCTTCCTGCATAGCTTCATACATAGTGCCGGCTTGCTGGATGCCGTGCCCGTCATTGCTAAAGGCAAAAGCTCCCGCATCTTTCAAGGCTGCCATGTCGACTACCTTATCACTGGTCAGGTCTTCAGTAATAGCCCCATATTGCTTGAGGTGGACGCAGCTGTTGGCTTCGTTTAAAGCAAGCTGCTTTTCAAAAGTTTCCAGGTCATCTGGGACCGGGTCAACATTAGGCATGGTGCAGACCGTGGTGAAACCGCCCCGGGCCGCTGCTTCAGACCCCGTCTTGATGGTTTCTTTGTAGGTAAAGCCCGGCTCTCTGTAGTGTTCGTGGATATCCACTAAGCCAGGTGCCAAAAGCTTGCCCTTTAAGTCGTAGACTTCAGCCCCTTCTTCTGGCAGATCCAAGCCGATGGCCTGGATCTTACTGCCGGAGATCAAGACGTCTTCTTTGATGAATTCGCCTTCCTGGTAAACCAGGCCGTTTTTCAGCAAAATAGCCATTATTCAAGGCCTCCCAACTTACGGCCGCGCAGAACAGCTTCGATCATGGCCATTCTGACAAAGACCCCGTTGTGCATTTGGACAGCGTAGCGGGACTTAGGTGCTTCAACCAGATCACCGTCCCATTCAACCCCGCGGTTGATTGGGCCCGGGTGCATGATGATGGCGTCATCCTTAAGCATGTCGTAGCGGCGTTGGTTAAGGCCGTAGGCAGCGTTGTAGTCCTTGGCATCAAAGAGCTGTTCAGTCTTGGCTTCTGCCCCGTTGTGGCGTTCATGCTGAACTCTGAGCAGCATCAAGACGTCCAGTTCTGGGATTTCATCGTCAATGTTCTTGACATAAGTGCCGTACTTGCTGAATTCTTCAGCGTCGTACCAGTATTCCGGACCTGAGAAGTAGACTTCCGCGCCCAGGGTGTTCAGGATTTCCATGTTTGACCGGGCAACCCGGGAGTTGGTCAAGTCACCGACGATCATGATCTTCAAGCCGTCGAAGTGGCCGAATTCGTTGTAGATGGTCATCATGTCCAGCATGCTTTGGGATGGGTGCTGGCCGGAACCGTCACCAGCGTTAACCAGGCCCATTTGCAAGTGCTGGCCTTCCTTTGGGTGGATGATTTCGTTGTAGTAGGCGTTTTCCGGGTGTCTGATCACGCTGAGTTCGATGCCCAGGGATGCCATGGTCAGTTCAGTGTCGTAGAGGTTTTCCCCCTTGTTGACTGAGGAGTGGGATGGGTCAAATGGGATTACAGTGAGGCCCAGCCTTCTTTCAGCAACTTCAAAGCTGGTGTGGGTCCGGGTTGAGTTTTCAAAGAACATGTTGGTGCAGAAGATTGGCCGGCTCAAGGCTGGGACTTCCCCGCCGTTCTTGAAGTATTGGGCTCTTTGCAGCAGGTGCAGCACGTCGTCGGCGCTCAGTTGTTCAACACTGACAAAGTAAGGCAGACGGAGCAA
>SFHY01000068.1 GCA_004556255.1 Lactobacillus delbrueckii | reverse complement strand
CTGAAGATCCAAGCATCGAACGTTTTAATGAAGATTTTTACGGGGACTTTTACGACTATTTTGTCAACTTTCTGAAGTTTAAGTGCCTCAGTCAAGGTAAGGACCTGGCCAGCCTGGAAAAGCAGAAACTGGTTTTGTACCTGGATTTGTTCAACTCCCAGGATTTCCCGGGCCGGAAGGCTTACCGTTACAAGTTAGTCTTTGACAGCCAGCTCAACTTTTTAGCGGCGGAGTCAGACTTCACCCTCAGCGCTCTTTGCCGGGACTTGCGGGGACGGGTGGACCAGCTGAGCGACTACGAGGCTGTCAGAAGCCAGGCCTTAGCTTCTTTGGCAGAACGTTTTGATTCCAAGAATCCAGACCCAAACACTAGGATCCAGAACTTTAACGTTGTCCTGGCCGACCTTTACGACCGCTATAATCTCAGCCGCTTCAAGACGGCCTACCAGCTGGTTGGCTAAAGCGCTTTTTTAAAAGGACGGGAATAGTTATAATTGACTTAGGAATTAAAGTTAAGGAGAAAATGCTATGAAAAAAATCGTAGTAATCGGGTCCAGCAACGTGGACACTACCCTGCATGTAGAAAACTTCCCCAAGCCTGGCGAAACCATCAACGCCCACAAGGTCAGCGAGGCCGGTGGCGGTAAGGGGGCCAACCAGGCAGTCGCGGCTGCCAAGAGCGGGGCTGAGACCACCTTCATCTCTAGAGTCGGCGAAGACTCCTACGGGAGCTGGATGAAAGACCAACTGGCCGGCTACGGGGTCAAGACAGACTATGTCTTGCCAACTGCTAGCGTTAAGACTGGCCATGCCTACATTACCTTGAACGCTGAAGGGCAAAACGATATTATCATTGACCACGGGGCCAACTACAGCTTGACTGAAGCTGATGTTTTGGTGGCTAAGGACGTTATTGAAGCTGCTGACTGCGTCATCGCCCAGCTGGAAACCCCGCTGGAAGCAACAACAGCCGCCTTCAAGCTGGCTAAGGCAGCCGGCAAGGTGACCATCTTGAACCCGGCTCCAGCCATCAAGGACCTGCCAGCTGATCTTTTGGCCGTAACTGACTTGATCACGCCAAACGAAACGGAAAGTGCCCTGTTGACTTCTCTGCCAGTTGTAGAAGAGGCTGACCTGGAAAAGAACGCGGCCAAGCTGCACGAACTGGGCGTTAAGCATGTGATCATCACCTATGGCAGCAAAGGGGCCTACCTGTCTTCCCCAGTCTTTACCGGTCTTGTACCAGCCTTTAAGGTCAAGGCGGTGGACACGACGGCGGCTGGCGATACCTTCTTAGGCTTTTTGGCCGGATCTTTAGCCAGTGACTTCAGCAACCTGCATGAGGCGGCCCGCTTTGCCAACCGGGCATCATCTTTAGCCGTGCAGAAGATGGGAGCCCAGCCTTCCATCCCTGACCGGGCCAGCGTTGCGGCAGCTTTAGCTGAGTAAAGGATGGATGACTAGATGATTATTGCACCCTCAATTCTCAACGCGGACAACCTGCATTTAGGCCAGCAGATCCAGGAAGCAGCTGCCAGCGGGATCCGCCGCTTCCACATCGACGTGATGGACGGACATTTCGTGCCCAACCTGTCATATGGTCCCCAGCTGGTCAGTGATTTTAAAAAACAGTTCCCGGACTTGACCGCGGAAGTCCACCTTATGAGCAACAACCTGCCTGACCTTTTGCCAGCTTTTGTTAAAGCAGGCAGCGACTTGATTGAAATTCACTATGAAGCCGACTACCCAAACCGAATTGACCACTGGCTGGACTACTTAAAGGAGCAGGGCGTCTCCCGCGGGTTAGTCCTTAGTCCAGATACTGACATTAAGGTGCTGGAGCGCTACAAGGACAAGCTTGATCAGGTTCTCTTGATGACGGTTTATCCGGGCTTTGGCGGGCAGAAGTTCATGGAAGAAGCAGCAGACCGGATCAAGGCTGCCCGGGCGATTCTGCCAGATCTTCCAATCGAAGTAGACGGCGGGATCAATGAGCAGACGGCGGAAATCGCCAAAGATGCCGGAGCTGATGTTTTTGTGGCCGGCTCTTATATCTTTGGCCGTGACTCAGTAGCTAAGCAGGTAGCTGAACTGACAAGCATTTTGGAAAAATAGCGGAGGCAAAAAATGGACCAAGCAAAGCAAGATGAATTGAAAAAGGCTGCTGCCAAGAAAGCAGCTGCCTTGGTGGAAGACGGAATGGTTTTAGGCGTCGGTACCGGGTCAACGGTGAAGTTTTTCATCGATGAACTGGGCAAGAAGAAAGCGGCAGGCTTGACTCTTAAGGCAGTCGTGACCACCTCCAGCCGCAGCCAAAAGCAGCTGGAAGGCTATGGCTTTACCGTCAGCCCCCTCAGCGCAGTTGACCAGGTTGACCTGACGGTTGACGGGGCCGACAGAGTGGACAGTCAATTAAACGGGATCAAGGGGGGCGGGGCCGCCTTGACCTTGGAAAAGAACGTGGCCGTCAACTCCAAGAAGAATGTCTGGATCGTGGACGAAAGCAAGGTGGTTGACCACCTCAGCGGCTTTGCCCTGCCAGTGGAAGTTTTGCCGATCTCCTGCATGCAGGTGGAAAAGCGCTTGGCAGATGAAGGGCTTAAGCCGGAGTTCCGTTTGACGGAAGATGGCCAGCGTCTTAAGACCCACTATGGCAACTACATTCTGGACCTCAAGCTGGACCGGATTCCAGTGCCAAGCGGTCTGGCTGACTACCTGGACCACACGGTCGGGGTGGTTGAACACGGCCTCTTTTTGAACATCTGCGACCAGGTCATCATTGCCCGCGACAACGGGGAGATCGAAGTCCGCAGCCACTAAAGAAATTTTTTGGAAAAGAAGCAACCGCTTCTTTTCTTTTTATTTGCCGGGTGAAATGATAGAATAAAGCTATTCTGGAAAATGGAGAACGATTAATGAACAAGAAACCCTTAATTATTTCAACTGATCCCGGGATCGACGACGCGGTCTGCTTAACGATCGCCCTGTTCGCCAAGGAACTGGACGTGAAGCTGATCGTGCCAACCTGGGGCAACGTTTCTTTGGAGAAGACTTTGAACAACACCCTGCGCCTGCAGGCCTTCCTGGGCACCAAGGTGCCGGTTGTAGCCGGTGCCAAGCTGCCTTTGGTCAAGGAAGCAATCGATGCTTCTGAAGTGCACGGGGCCAGCGGGATGGACGGCTTTGACTTCCCGGAAGCTGACCAGAGCCTTTTGGTGGAAGGCTTAGCTGCTACCAAGATCCACGAAGTAGTCAGCCAAAGTCCGGAAAAGGTGACCTTGATGCAGATCGGGCCAGCCACGGACTTTGCCCTTTACTTCCGCCAATACCCGGAAGACCTGGACAAGATCGACCGCCTTTACATCATGGGCGGGGCCCTGGGCCGGGGCAACTACGGTCCTTACGACGAATATAACGTTTCCGGGGACCCGGAAGCAGCCAAGATCGTCTTTGACTTGGGCGCCAAGGGCCTGGATATCTATGTGGCTCCTCTGGAAGTCGGCAACCAGGCCTTCGTTGACGCGGCCAGCTTGGAAGAAATCAAGGCTTTGGGCCGGGTCGGAGAAATGATCTACGGGCTTAACTCCCAATATGAATTAAACGACGCTGACGCCGACGCCGGCAAGCGGATCTATGATGCCTTGACGGCGGGCATGCTGCTGGCTCCGGACCTGTTTGAAGTCAAGGAAGCTTACGTGGCGGTAGACACCAAGGGCCCTTACACTTATGGGGCTTCAGTCATGGATTTTGATGGCTTCTTTGGCCAAAAGGCCAACGCCAAGATCGCGGTCAAGGTTGACCGCCAAGCCTTCAAGGACTGGTTCCTGGCTGCGATCGCGCAAGCAAAGTAGGTGGCTGAATGGCTGATTATGTTTACCGGACGGTCATGCATGACATCAAACGCCGGATTTTAGCGGGCGAATATGAGGGGATGCGGCTGCCCGACGAGCGCAGCCTGGCCGAACAGTATCAGGTCAGCCGGTCGTCGATGAAGCGGGCCCTGGAACTCCTTGCCCAGCAAGGCATTGTGTTTAAGAAGCGGGGCAGCGGGACTTTTATCAATCCCTTGTACTTGAAGAACCAGGCCATGTTCCGTTATGAAGGGTCCAACCTGGGTCTGACGGACAGCTTTTTAGCGCCAGGCAAGAAGCAGGGGATCAAGCTACTGGACTTCAAGGTGGTTAAGGCCAGCCCGGAAACGGCCCAAGACCTCTTCTTGAGTGAAAATGACTTTGTCTACCAGTTCAAGCGCCTTCGCCTTTTGGACGGCCAGCCCTTCTTGATTGAAGAGGGCTTCGTGCCGATCAAGATCCTGCCGGAGCTTAAAGAGGAAATTCTGCTGGGGTCCTTGTTCAATTACCTGGAAGATGCGCAAAACAAGGCAGTTACCCGGTCTTATTTGACCATCACGGTTTCCCCTTCAAGCGCGGAAGACCAAGAAGAGCTGCAGCTCAAGGCTACAGAGCCGGTCGGCGTGATGGACGGGATCTTCTTTTTGGATGATGGCACGCCATTTGAAGTCTCCAGCATGCGGGTTCACTACAAGTACATGCGCTTCAACAGCTTCGTCAATTTGAATTAAGAGTAAATAAAGCGGACAGGCATACCTGTCCGTTTTATTTTTCACTATTCCTGTCTTTTCTATTTTTTCTCTCTTCTATCTTTTCCTCTTTGAAAGTATTTTAAGGATTTGTAAAATTGGTAGGTTCCAATTACTGAATTGATTGACTTATTTTTTGTAAATGGTATGATTGAGACAAGTAAAAACAGAGAGTTCCTCAAAGGAGTAAAAAGATGGCAGCAGATTACGATTCAAAAGAATACTTAAAGAGCGTCGATGCTTGGTGGCGGGCCGCCAACTACTTGTCAGTCGGCCAGTTGTTCCTGCTCAAGAACCCCTTGCTTAAGGAAGAACTGATAGCAGATGATGTCAAGATCAAGCCGGTTGGCCACTGGGGCACGATCGCACCGCAGAACTTTATCTATGCCCACTTAAACCGGGTCATCAAGAAGTATGACTTGAACATGTTCTACATTGAAGGTTCCGGTCACGGCGGCCAGGTGATGGTTTCCAACTCATACCTGGACGGGTCTTACTCTGAAATCTACCCGGAAATCAGCCAAGACGAAGCTGGGATGGCCAAGCTCTTCAAGCGCTTCAGCTTCCCGGGCGGGGTAGCTTCCCACGCGGCTCCGGAAACCCCAGGCTCAATCCATGAAGGCGGGGAACTGGGCTACACTTTGTCTCACGCGACTGGCGCAATTTTGGACAACCCAGACGTGATTGCCGCGGCTGAAATCGGTGACGGGGAAGCTGAAACCGGCCCGCTGGCTGCTGGCTGGTTCTCCAACCGCTTTATCAACCCGGTCAAGGACGGGGCTGTCTTGCCAATCCTGCAGATCAACGGTTTTAAGATCTCCAACCCAACCATTACTGCCCGCATGAGCGATGAAGAACTGACCAAGTACTTTGAAGGCGTGGGTTGGAAGCCTTACTTCGTTTCAACCTTTAAGGGCGGCCGCTTTGACAGGATGAAGGACATTGACCAGATCCACGAAGAAATGGCCAAGACCTTGGACGCCATCATTGGAGACATCAAGGCTATTCAAAAGAATGCCCGGGAAAACGGCGATGAATCATTCGCCCACTGGCCGCTCTTGATCTTCCAATGCCCAAAGGGCTGGACTGGTCCTAAGGCCGATTTGGACGGCAATCCAATTGAAAACTCCTTCCGGGCCCACCAGATTCCGCTTCCGGTTGACCAGAAGCACATGGACCACAAGGAACTTTTGCTGGACTGGCTGAAGAGCTACAAGCCGGAAGAACTGTTTGACGAAAATGGCTACCCGACTGACTTAGTCCTGCAAAACGCGGTTCATGGCGACCAAAGAATGGCCATGAACCCAGTTACTAACGGGGGGATCAATCCTAAGCGCTTGAACCTGCCGGACTGGCGCGACTTTGCCTTTGAAGTTGGCAAGCCGGGCTCCAAGGACGCCCAGGATATGGTGGAATGGGCCAAGTACCTGACCAAGGTGGCAGAATTGAACCCGACTAGTTTCCGTGGCTTTGGCCCGGACGAATCCAAGTCCAACCGCTTGTTTGACTTCCTGGACAGCGAAAAGCGGCAATGGGAAAGTGAAATCCACGAACCAAACGATGAAAACCTGGCTGCGCAAGGCCGCTTGATCGACTCACAATTGTCAGAGCACCAAGATGAAGGGATGCTGGAAGGCTACGTTTTGACTGGCCGCCACGGCTTCTTCGCTACTTACGAAGCCTTTGGCCGGGTGGTTGACTCCATGCTGACCCAGCACATGAAGTGGTTGCGGAAGGCTAAGGAACAATACTGGCGCCGCGATTACCCATCATTGAACTTTGTGGCTACGTCAACTGTCTTCCAGCAGGACCACAACGGCTACACCCACCAGGATCCAGGTCTTTTGACCCACTTGTTTGAAAAGAACCGGCCGGACATGATTCACGAATACCTGCCAAGTGACACCAACACTTTGCTGGCTGTTGCTGACAAGGCCTTCCGTGACCGGGAAGGGATCAACCTGCTGGTAACTTCCAAGCAGGAACGGCCGCAATGGTTCACTTCTGAAGAAGCAGCCAAGCTGGTTGACAATGGCCTGGGCTACATCGACTGGGCTTCAACTGATAAGGATGCCAAGCCAGACGTGGTCTTTGCTTCAACTGAAACTGAACCGACCATGGAAACCCTGGCAGCTATCGACATCCTGCACCAGAACTTCCCAGACTTGAAGATCCGCTACATCAACGTGGTTGACGTGATGAAGCTGATGGCGCCAAAGGATAACCCAGCGGCTATTTCTCAGGAAGAATTCGACCGTTTCTTCCCAACTGACGTGCCAACCATTTTCGCATGGCATGGTTACAAGACCATGATGGAATCCATTTGGTTTGCCCGCAAGCGTTACAACGTTTCAATCCAC
>SFHY01000067.1 GCA_004556255.1 Lactobacillus delbrueckii | reverse complement strand
ACTTCAAAAGCAAGGTGTCGGAGATAATGGCACTGAGCATGATACCAGCAATGTTGGCTGGAATTTCCATGTTTTGTTCCTTGAACATTTCCCACAAAACGGTGGAAGTGCAACCTACTGGTTCAGCCCGGTAGAACAAAGGGTCGATCGTCGCGAAGTTGCTGATCCGGTGGTGGTCAATTACGTGGGTAACCTTGACTTGGTCCCGGTCTTCAACGCTTTGTTGTGGTTCGTTGTGGTCAACCAACATGATGGCCTTGACTTCGTTTGCGACAGTCTTAACCACGCGTGGTGCTTCAAAGCCAAACTTCTTCAAGGCAAAAGAAGTTTCGTCGTTGGCTTCACCCAAAGCAACAGCTTCAGTGTTGTAGCCATGTTGGTTTTGGAAGTATGAGTAGGCAATCGCCGTGCCGATTGCGTCAGTATCTGGGTTTCTGTGACCAAAAATCAGTTCTTTTTCCATCTTGGAATTTCCCTTCTAGATTTAGCTAAAATTATTCTCTCTAATTAAGTCTACTAGAAAATCAGCGCTTTGTTCAATCTTTTCGCAATCTTTTTGATTTTTTTAGAACAAGCGGCCGGCATCCCTGGCCTGGTCCGGTAAAGGCCGGCCCATGAGCAGCTCTTTGGCTTCCCCATCTGTCCTTACATCAATGACGAAGGAACCGTTGCTCTGCCGGTCGCCGACTGGGTGGTCGCTGGTCCGGATGACCTGCTTGCGCAGGCTGGAAGTGATCAAGATCAGCTCATGGTTTTGCCCGTAAGCCTTCAAGGCCACGATCCGGTGCGGCTTGGTCTTTAAGTTCCGCAAAACCAATACGCCCCGCTTGGCCCGGCTGGTCTTGCCGATCAATTTCAGCGGCATCTGCTTGAAGGCCCCTCTTTGGGTTACCAGACCCACCTTGAGCAGGTCTTCATATTGAGGGTCAGTCACCAGGCAGGCAACGACATAGTCGTCTTCCTTCAAGTTGATTGACTTGACCCCAGCTGCCCGGGCCCCGACTTGCGGAACTTCATCAATGTCATATTTAAGGGCAAAGGCCTGGTTGGTAAAGAGGGTAATTTCCCGCTTTTTACTTGTTTTGACTAGGTCCACAGTAATGACGCGGGAGTCCTCCCCCTTCATCTTCATGGCCATGATTGCCCGGGACTTGTAAGTTCTGGTTGGCTGCAGGTCAGCCAGAGCCACCTGCTTGATAAAGCCGTCGTTTGTGGCCAGCAGGAAGGCCAGGTCTGGATCATCTAAGCGGTCTAAGGCAAAGACCTGGATGATGCTTTCGTCAGCCGCCAGGCCCAGTTCCTGGGACAGGTGCTGGCCAACATTCTTCCACTTGCTTTCAACCAGCTCGTGCACCGGCCGGTAGATCAAGTTGCCGTGGTTGGTGAAGAGGTAAAGGTTGATCAAAGTCGACAGGGTCCCTTCATAAACCACCCGGTCAGTTTCCGGCAGGCCATTGTCACCGGCTTCAGTTGACTGGAAGGACCGCATTGAGGACCGTTTGATGTAGCCGTCGCGGCTGATCAAAACCCGGACGGATTCTTCCGTGATCAAGGCCTTTTCATCAACTTCGACTCTGGCCGTTTCATCGCTGATTTCACTTCGCCGTTCTGAACCGAATTCTTTCTTAACTGCCCGGAGTTCCTTGATGATTTCCTTTTGCAAAACTTTCGGGTCCGCCAAAATCTTCTCGTATGCCGCGATCTTGCCCGTCAGTTCTTCTTCTTCAGCTTGCAGGGCTAAAACGTCAGTATTGGTCAAACGATAAAGCTGCAAGGAGACGATGGCTTCAGCCTGCCGGTCAGTGAAGGCAAATTCCGCTACCAGGTTCTTCTTGGCGTCAGACTTGTTCTTGGAAGCCCGGATAACCTTGATCACCTGGTCCAAGATGCTCATGGCCTTGATCAAGCCCTGGATGATTTCCAGCCGGTCTGAGGCCTTCTTCAAGTCGAACTGGGTCCGCTTGGTTACGACTTCTTCTTCGTGTTCCAGGTAAGCAGCTAAAATCCGCTTAAGGCCCACTTGAACCGGAGTCATGTGGTCAATGGCCACCATGTTGAAATTGTAGGAAACCTGCAGGTCAGTATTCTTCAAAAGGTAGTTGAGGATGTTCTGGGCGTCAGCGTCCTTCTTAAGTTCGATGACGATGGAGAGGCCATGGCGGTCAGTTTCGTCTCTGACTTCACTGATCCCGTCCAGTTCCCGGCTGACCCGGATTTCGTCGATCTTCTTGACCAGCTGGGCCTTGTTGACCAGGTAAGGTATTTCCGTCACCACGATCTGCTGGCGGTGACCCCGGATCTCTTCAATATGGGTCTTGGCCCGGACTTGAATCCGCCCCTTACCGGTCTTGTAGGCATCCCGCAAGCCTTTTTTCCCCATGACGATCCCGCCAGTCGGGAAGTCTGGCCCTTTAACAAAAGTCATCAGGTCTTCCAGGCTGGCGTCCGGGTGCTTGAGCAGGTGGATAGTGGCGTCTAATACCTCGCCCAGGTTGTGAGGCGGAATTTCCGTAGCATAACCAGAGGAAATCCCGGTTGATCCATTGACTAAAAGATTAGGGAAGCGGGCCGGCAAAACCGTTGGTTCATAAGCGGTGTCGTCGAAGTTGAGCACCATTGGCACGGTTTCCTTGTCAATGTCTTCCAACAGGACATTGGAAATCTTGGCCAGGCGGGATTCCGTATAACGCATGGCGGCAGGACTGTCGCCGTCCATGGACCCGTTGTTGCCGTGCATTTCGATCAATGGCTCTCTCATCTTCCAGTCTTGAGACAGGAAGACCAGGGCCCCGTAAATAGAGCTGTCGCCGTGCGGGTGGTAATTACCCATGATGTTACCGACGGCCTTGGCTGCCTTCTTAAAAGGCTTGTCAGCCGTGTTGCCGTCCCGGTACATGGCGTAAAGAATCCGCCTTTGCACGGGTTTGAGCCCGTCGCGGATGTCCGGCAGGGCCCGTTCTTGAATAATATATTTGGAATAGCGGCCAAAGCGTTCGCCCATGACCTGTTCCAAAGGCATTTCACGAATCCGCTCGTGAGTTTCTGGCATATACTGCGTCCTCTCTAATCATTTACCTTGTCTAAGATCGACTCTTCATCGCCAAGGCGGAACTTGACGTTTTCCTCAATCCACTTTCTTCTGGCGGAAGCCTGGTCCCCCATCAAGGTGGTCACCCGGCGCTCAGCCAATTGGGCATCGTCGATTCTGACCCGGATCAGCATCCGGCTTTTCGGATTCATGGTCGTCTCCCAGAGCTGGTCGGCGTTCATTTCCCCCAGCCCCTTGAAGCGCTGCAGGGCATAGCCCTTGCCGACCTTCTTCTCATCCTCGTCCCGTTCTTCATCGGTCCAGGCGTAAAGGTTGGTCTGTTTCTTGCTGATTCTGTAAAGCGGCGGCAAGGCGATGTAGACCTTGCCTGCTTCGATCATCGGCCGCATGTAGCGGTAGAAGAAGGTCAAAAGCAGGATCTGGATGTGGGCCCCGTCGTCGTCGGCGTCAGTCATGATGATGATCTTGTCGTAGTTGGAGTCTTCGACCTTGAATTCAGTCCCGACTCCGGCCCCGATCGTGTGGATCATCGTGTTGATTTCTTCGTTTTTAAAAATATCAGCCAGCTTGGCCCGCTGGGTGTTCAAAACCTTCCCCCGCAAAGGCAGGATGGCCTGGAAGCGGCGGTCCCGGCCTTGCTTGGCACTGCCGCCGGCTGAGTCCCCTTCGACTAAGAAAAGCTCGTTTTTCTTAGGGTTTCTGGACTGGGCCGGGGTTAATTTCCCGGACAGGACTTCCTTCTTGTGCCGCTTCTTCCCGTTTCTGGACTCATCTCTGGCCTTCTTGGCGGCTTCTCTGGCATCCCGGGCCCTTTGGGCCTTCTTGACCAGGTCCTGGGCCCATTCCCCATTTTCCAGCAGGTAGTAAGACAATTTCTCGTACACGATGCTGTCGACCGCGCTTCTGGCCTGGGGAGTCCCCAGCTTGCCCTTGGTCTGCCCTTCAAATTCCAGCAGTTCTTCCGGGATCTTGACGCTCAAAACTGCGCTGAGCCCTTCCCGGTAGTCGGACCCTTCCAGGTTCTTGTCCTTCTTGCCCAAAAGGCCCTGCTTCTTGGCATAGTCGTTAAAGGCCCGGGTAAAGCCGCTTCTGGCCCCGACTTCGTGAGAGCCGCCGTCAGCGGTCCGGACATTGTTGACGAAGGAAACAAAGTTCTCTGAGTATGAGTCGCTGTACTGGCCGGCAAATTCGATTTCCATCCCGTCCTGGCTGCCTTCAAAGTAGAAGACCTTGCCGATCGTCCCCTTGCCTTCGTTGAGGTAGGCAACGAAACTTTCAATCCCGTCGTCATACTGGAAGACATCGTGGTGGTTTGGCGTCCGCTCGTCCGTCAAAGTAAACTTGACTCCTTTAAGCAGGAAGGCCGATTCCCGGATTCTTTCCTGGATGGTCTCGTAGTTGTACTTAGTCGTTGAAAAAATCATCGGATCCGGCTTGAAAGTGATCGTGGTCCCGGTCTTTTCCTTGGTCGCCCCCAGGCAGCGGAGGGTGCCGATTGGGTGGCCGCCATTTTGGAATTCTTCCTCGTAGGCCTTGCCGTCACGCACCACGTGCACCTTCATATAGCTGGACAGGGCGTTGACCACGGAAGAGCCGACCCCGTGCAGACCGCCGGAGGTCTTGTAGTTCTGCTCCGTGAACTTGCCGCCGGCATGCAGGACAGTAAGGATGACTTCAATGGTTGGCCGGCCTGAGGCATGCATCCCTGTCGGCATCCCCCGGCCGAAGTCCTGCACGGTCACGGAATTGTCCTCATGGATGGTCACGTTGATTTCCTGGCCAAAACCAGCCATGGCTTCGTCGACGGAGTTGTCGACGATTTCATAGACCAGCTGGTTCAAGCCGTGGATATCGGTTGACCCGATATACATCCCCGGCCGCTTGCGGACTGCCTCAAGCCCGTGCAGAATTTGAATTGAAGAATCATCATAGGTGTTCTTTGGCAAAATAAAACATCTCCAAGCTTTAGATTATAAACTTCGTATCAATTCAGTCCGTTATTTGTTAAAATAGCAGGTACAAGATAAACGGAGTTGATTTGATGTTTGCAATGAAATTTGCATTACTTTTAATTTTAGCATACTTAATTGGTTCTTTTCCGACCGGTGTTTTAGTCGGCAAGCTCTTCTACCACAAGGATATCCGGGATTACGGGTCGCATAATATCGGGACCACCAACACCTTCCGGGTTCTGGGCCCCAAGGCCGGCACCCTGGTCTTCCTGGTTGACTTCTTCAAGGGGACCCTGGCCACCTGCCTGCCTCGGATCTTCCACTTGGGTGACCACCACTTGTGCTTGATTTTCGGGGCAGCGGCCATTTTCGGTCACGCCTTCTCAATCTTTCTCAAGTTCAAGGGCGGCAAAGCCGTGGCTACGACGGCGGGCTTTCTCCTGGGCTACAATGTCCAGTTCTTCGGCCTCTGCGCCTGCTTCTTCATCCCTCTGCTCTTAATCACCAGCATGGTGTCCTTGAGCAGCTTGATTTCAGTCGTCTTGATCTTTATTTCCAGTTTCTTCTTCCATGATACCTTCTTGACTATCATGTCAGGAGTCCTGGTTGTCCTCATCTGGTGGAGCCACCGGGCCAACATCAAGCGGATTATCGCCGGAAATGAGAACCTGGTTCCCTTCGGCCTTTACTATCATATTAAGCAAAAGCAGGACAAGAAGGAGCAGTAATTTTTGAACCAATCCTATTATACGGAACACATGTTCAAAATGCAAAGGGGGATTTTTTTAATATTGCTAAAGACAATCAAAAGCCATGATTCTTTAGAATCATGGCTTTTGATTTAGATTTTTTAAAAAGAATTCAAGCACGCCCTTCCGCATTTTTGGCATCTTCTTCCATGCGTTCTTCCAAGAATAATGCCTGTTTGTCCAGCTTCTTCAAGATGTTTAGGTATTCAGCCTTTTCATCGTCACTTAAGGGGCTCATCAAGTCGCCCACAAAGCCCAGCCAGCTGGAGCGGTTGCGGTCGTTTTGTTCCCGGCCCTTTTCAGTCAAATAGAGGCGGAAAACCCGGTGGTCGCTGTTGTCCCGGCGCCGTTCAATCAAGCCGTGCCGCTCCAGGCGGTCAACGACTTCACTGATTGAGGATGGCCTTACTCTGGCAAAGCGGGCCAGTTCTGCCTGCTTCATCCCTTCATTCTTGCTGAGCAGGGCCAAAGTCCGGTTCTGCCCCCGGACGCCGCCGTGCAGCTTCTCATACCGCATTCCCATTTGGGCCAGTTGCCGCTGCAAACGCATGCTCCGGTGAAACAATTCTTCATTGAGTTCTTCTTCTGCCATCCTGCTTGTCCTTTCTGCAAAAAATTATCAAGAAATTAATATTCGGTACCTAACTATCAAGTATACCTGGATCATGCACAATGTAAAGCAAAACAGCCGCCAAAAGGCAGCTGTCGCTAATTAATCAAACAATTTTCGCAAAATTTGCATTACTCCTTCATCATTGTTGCTTGGAGCAATGTGGTCAGCAATCTTCTTAAGGTCGGGGTGACCGTTGACCATGGCATAGCTGGTCCCAGCTGCTTCCAGCATGGTCAAGTCATTTAAATAGTCGCCAAAAGCCAGGGTCTCTTCTTTCTTGATTCCCTTTAAGTTAGCGATCTTCTTCATCGCTGCCCCCTTGTTGGCGTTCTTGTTGACGATGTCGATCCATTCCGGCCCGGCCAAAACCGCGCTTAAGTTGCCTGGCATTTCCGGCAGTTGCCGGTAGATCCTTTCAGCTTCCCCGCCTTCGATATAGGCCGTAAACTTGATGATCTCATCGCTGTTTACCTCAGCATCAAGGTCTTCAACATAGCGGCGCTTGATATAGTAAGTATCCAGCTGCTTTAAAAAGTTCTGGTCACCTGCCGGGTCGTGGCAGATCGCCTGGCTGGCCCCGCACAAAATAGGGTTGGCCAGGGGCTCATCTTTAAACAAATTTAAGCAGAATTCAGCTT
>SFHY01000066.1 GCA_004556255.1 Lactobacillus delbrueckii | reverse complement strand
GCTAACGAACGCAATGCTGCTCAACTCAGCACTATGAGAACTGCCGTTAAGAAGTTTAAGGCTGCTCAAGCTGCTGGTGCGGACAACGCCTCCGAATTACACGTTGCTGCTATCCGTGAATTGGACAAGGCTGCTTCAAAGGGCTTGATCCACAAGAACAAGGCTAACCGTGACAAGAGTCGTTTGGCTAAGCTTGCTAAGTAATTAAACTAGCAATCAACAAAAGAGCGAGAAACAAATCGTTTCCCGCTCTTTTTCTTTTGTCTTTTTTCTCTTTTTCCCTAGCAGGTCAGGATAAAAGCCTTTAAAAAGCGGCTGCCCTGGTAGACCCCGCTCTTGTAGCGGTAGTCCAGCTGGATCAGCTGACCCAGCATTTTCTTCAGCTGGCCGACCTTCGCCCTGGACTTCAAGGCGGTCTTGACCCGGTAAGGGTGGGCGGACAATTCCCTGGCGATCTCGCTTTCACTCCGCCTTCTCTGCCCCATCACCTTCACGCAAAGCAAAAATTCAACCTGGCTGAAAAAGACCGCGACCAGCTGCAAGGGATAAGTCCCCTCCCGCAGCTGCCCGTCCAGGCGGTCGATTGCTTCTTGGTAGTCCCCTCTTAAGGCAGCTTCCAGAATAGCAAAAACGTTCTGGTCTAAGCTAAGGTCGATATTCCGGTCCACCAGGTCCCGGCTGATTTCCTGGCCGTCGCTGATGGCCTTCAGCTTGTTGTAATTGCCCAGGGCCGCGTCCAAAACCTGGTCGCTTCTCTCCATGAGCAAGTCCATAGCCCCCCTGCCAAAGCGGTAGCCTTCAGCCTTGACTAAGGCCTGCATGAC
This sequence comes from Lactobacillus delbrueckii, assembly GCA_004556255.1. Taxonomy (GTDB): domain Bacteria; phylum Bacillota; class Bacilli; order Lactobacillales; family Lactobacillaceae; genus Lactobacillus; species Lactobacillus delbrueckii_B. The sequence continues at coordinate 6,224 of SFHY01000066.1, read as the reverse complement.
CCGGCCGCTTTCATAGCTTTTGACCGCGGTAGAGACCGTATTGAAGCTCTTTTCCACCTGCTTGGTCAGTTTCTTGCGCCGGTCCAGCTTCTCATAGCTGGCGACTAAAACGATCACGTCGTCGATCTGGTCCAGGTGACTGAATATTTCCAGCAGCCGGTCCCCTTGCTGCTTATATTTGGCCGGGAATTTTCCCGTCAAAAAGATGGGGTTCTTGACTAAGACCAATTTTTGCTGGCTGAAGAGGCTGGCTTCCGCCAAGGCCGCGATCAAGTCGTCCAGCGGGTCGCTCTCGCAGTCAACCGTCACCTTCTCCAGGCCTTGAAAGGCTGCCTGCTGGACATAGTTATGGGCCAGATAGTCATTTAAAAAAGCGTCCGGTCCCTGCAGCAGGACATTCGGGTTTCCCGCCTGACTGTTAGGAAACAGGGATATCAAATTTGGCAAGCCGCTTTCCTCCCTCTAAAAGTAAATTCTTTAATAATGATAACACACCCGCCGCCCTTCCAGAAAACTGCTGAAGTATTCCCTGATGCCGTAATGCCAGCTGATCATCCCTTCCGTTTGGGTATTGAGGTAGGGAATCCCCAGCTGGTGCAATTTGGCTAAAGTTTCCGGCTTGGGGTGGTGGTAGCGGTTGTTCCGGCCAGCGGAGATAAAGACTAGTTTTGGCTGGATTGCCTGCAAAAAGACAGTTGAAGAAGAAGTATCACTGCCGTGATGCCCCAGTTTGAAGTAGTCAATTTTTAAATCGGGATACTTCTTAATGATTGCCTCCTCGCCTGCCTGGTCCAGGTCCCCGGTAAAAGCCCAGCTTTTCCCAGCCAGGCGGCAGGTGAGCGACAAGGAGTCCTTGTTTTCCCCTTTTCCCGCTACTTCCGGGTGCAGAACCTGGAAGTTGATCGCTTCTTTTACCTCCATCCCCGCCTTCAGCTCAACCAGCTTGGTCTTCTCTACCCGGCCGGCTATCCTGGCCCTAAAGCTCGGATTTTGAATAAGACCCGCTCCCATATAGAGGCGTTTGACCGGCATATCCTCGAGCAGAGGGCCCAGGTCACCAACATGGTCAGCATCCTGGTGGCTGACGAAGACCCCGTCGATCTGGCTGATTCCCTGGGCTTTAAGCAAAGGAATCGTAATCCGGTCAATCTGGGGCTGGCTCTGCTTCTTTTGGCCAAAAGTCAGCTTGCCCCCGGTATCGATCAAGTAGACCCGGCGACGGATAGGCGTCGTTAAAAGAATACTGTCACCCTGACCCACATCGATGAAGGAGACCTGTCCTTCCAAGGGAAAGTGGATGGTGACAAAAATTAAGAGATAGACCGCCGCCAGAATATGGCGGTATTTCTTTTTCCTCGTGATGAGATACAGGAAGGTCAAGGCAAAAAGCAGGGCCAGCTGCCAGGCCTTGACCTGGCCATAGATCAGCTGGCCAAAACCGGTTTTCGCCAGATTAGCCAGCATCCCTTCCGCCGCCTCCAAGATTTTTTCAAAAAAAGCCGCTAGACCCGGCGGAGCCAGCAAGGCCAGGCCCGTCATGGGCATGACGATATAGTTGAAATAGGGCACGACTAAAATATTGTAAAAAATCGTGCAGACATTGACCTGGTAGAAGAAGTAGAGCAAAAAAGGCGTCAGCAGGCCATTCAGCCAAAAAGCCTGCTTAAAGTTTGGCAATTTCGCCGTCAAGACCAGGCCCAGGGCCAAACAATAGGTCAAGATCCCGCCCGTTTCCAGCAAAAGGCGGGGAGTAAAAAGCTGCTGGCAGCAATAAGTCAAGCCCAGCAGGTCGGCCCGGCCGATCCGCCGGTCCTTAAAGGCCAGTCCGGCCGAAAAAAGATAGCTGAGAGTCGCCCGGATAAAACCTGGCTGGCCCGCGCTCAAGAAGACCTCAAAGGTCAATAGAGCGCAGGAAGCGGCAAAAACTTCCTCCTTGGTCATATGCAGGCAGCTGCCGAAAACCGCCAGGGCAAAGACGTAGATGCCCACATGCATCCCCGAAATGCTCAAGATATGGATAACCCCCAGGTCCCGGTAGGTATTCAGATTGGCCTGGTTGTCTCCGTCCGGATTTTCCGCTAGCAGCAATTCACTGGCAAAAAAGGCCAATAGGCGGGGCAGGCGCTTCAGATAAGCTTGAATTTTCCAGCGGAGGCCATGCAGGCGGCTAAGAAGATTAACCGGGGCAGGCTTGACTTGATAAGTAGCCAGCTTGACCTGCCGGTAGACATGCTGGCTGGCCAAATAGCGGCGGTAGTCGAACTGGCCGGGATTGGTCGCTGGCTCTATTTCACTGACCGCGCCGCTAACTTCAGTTAAGTCGATGCTCTGCCCGTTTTCCAGCAAGGCCAGGGCCTCCCGGCTTGCCGGCCCGTAAACTTGCACTTTCTGCGTGGCCATCTGCCCCCACCCGCTCAGCCAGCCGTCGGTAATTTTCACCTGGTCGGGGTACAGGCGGATGTCGCCTGCCGGCTCGCCCGGCTTAACCTGGTCTTTAGCCAAGACCAAGGCCAGCAGGAGCAAGAAAGAAAGAGCAAATTTAAACAAACCGCCATATTTATCCTTGAGCAAAAAGAGCAGGTAGAGCAAGGCGGCCAGAGCAAAAAGCTTCCCCCATTTTTGCAACTGGAAGATCCCGCACAAGCTGACGCTGGACAAGGCCAAAAGAAAGTAAAAGCCGGCTTCTAAGCTAGATTGTAAGCTGGTCCTTAATTGCCGCGAAGGTCTTGTCGCCAATTCCCGACACCTCTTTCAACTCGTCAATGCTCTTAAAAGACCCTTTTTCCTGTCGGTAGGCAATGATCTGCTCAGCCTTCTTCTCCCCGATCCCGTTCAGCTTCTGCAGGTCGCTGGCTGTAGCCGTGTTCAAATTGATCAAATCACCAGAAGCTGGTCCGGAAGTTGAAGAAGAAGAAGAAGAAGAGGCAGAAGCAGAAGCAGCCGGAGCGGATGCTGCAGCAGAGTTAGCGGTCTGGGCTGCTTCCACCTTGTCCCCCTTGCCGGGGATGTAGATCTTGTCCTGGTCTTTTAAAAGCTGGCTGCGGTTGATGGCCTTCAACTGGGCATCCTTGGTCAGGCCCCCGGCTTTTTCAATCAAGTCTTCCAGCCGGGCCCCGTTTTTCAGCCGGTAGACCCCCTGGCGCTTGACGGCTCCTGAAATATCGCAGACTACTTCAGCATTTGCCGCAGAAGCCGCTGAGCTGGCACTGGCCGCCACTGAACTGACACTGGAGCTTTGCAGGCTTTGCCCGCTGTTTTCACTCATGCTCTGGCCGCTGGACAAAAGAGCAGAATTGTCAGCAGCCGGCTGCCGGTTGGCATAGTAAAAGCCCCCGGCCGCCAGCAAAACGATTATGATGTACATTTTCTTCTCTGTGAGCCAGGCAAGCAGGTCCTGCAGCTTTTGCTTGCCTGCCGTTTTTTCGTTTGACTGATTCATTTTTATCACCTCAATAACTAGTACGCCAAAAACGGCCTTTTTTCCTAAAAAAGAAGAAAAAAAGAGAAAAGAAAAAGAAAAATTACTAAAGCAAAAAAGAACCGTAGGCTGCCTCCGGTTCTCTTCTTAACTATTCAATTTTACTTGTAGTGCTTTTGCAGGTATTTCAATGCATCGTCAAAAGTTGCCACCGGCACGATCTTCATCTTCGTGTCCAGCTTCTTGGCCGTTCTTTTGGCCACCGCGTAGTTGGTCTGGGACTTCTTAACCCCAGTCTGGTCGGTTGGGGCGAAAAAGACTTCTGCCCCTTCCTTATCCGCGGCGACAACCTTCTTGTCCACGCCGCCGATAATGCCGACCTTGCCGTTTGCATCGATCGTCCCCGTCCCGGCTACCTTGTGGCCCTTGGTCAAGTCCTTGCCAGTATAGTTCTGGTAGCAGGCAAGGGAGAACATCAAGCCAGCTGACGGGCCACCGATGTCGCCCGTGCTAATCGTCGTCTTCGGGCTGACTTCCACTTTGACCCTTTCCACCATGCTGATCCCGATCCCCGGCTTGCCGGTGCCTTTCACCTTGACGATTTCCCCGGTAAAAGTCTGCTTCTTCCCGGACCGCAAAACCGTAATCGACACCTTCTGCCCAATCTTCTGCTTTTGTAGGTAGCTCATGAAGCCCTTAACGGACTTGAACTTGTGCCCATTAGCCGCTACGATCGTGTCCCCGATCAAGAGCTTCTTTTTAAAACTCGAAGTGGACTGCAGGTCCATCACATATACGCCCTGGTATTTCAGCTTGGGTTTAAGCCCGGCCTTCTTGGCCGCGTAATAGATAGCCGTCTGCTGGCTGGTCTGCATGTACCATTCCTGCAGCTGCTCATATTGCTCGGTGCTTGAACCCCCGGTCACTTCATCCATGGTTAGGCGGTCTTCATAAGGCTGGGTAAAGGACCACAAATAGTCGCCTAAAACTGCCCTCCGCTCACTCACGGTCACGAAGTAGAGGTTGTTTCTAGCCTTGATCCCGGTCGTCTTTAAATAATTGCCGACCGGCAGGGCATCCCCGGGCGCCTCAATCACGTACTTGGTCGGCATAAGCAGGACCAGGGCCAGCAGGATGACTGTAAACAAACCGACCAGGGCCCGGCGCCACTTTTTGCTTTGTCCGTCTTTCTTAACTTTCACTTTGCAGCTTCTCCTTCAAGGCTCTGGCAGCCTTTTTGGGCAAAAAGCGGTCCAAGTCGCCCCCAAACATGGCGATTTCCTTCAGCATGCTCGAGGCCAAAGCACTGTTGGCCGCTTCAGCCATAAATAACACAGTCGGCAGGTCTGGAGCTAACTCCCGGTTCAGCTGGGCGATCTGCTGCTCATAGAGAAAATCACTGCTGTTGCGGACCCCGCGGACCAAGACTCCAGCCCCCAGCTCCTTAGCCAGGTCCACCGTCAGCTGGCCCGGCCGGGCCAGGACCTCGACATTGGCCAGGCCTTTGTCTTTTACCGCGTCCTTGATCAAGTCCACTCGCTCATCCGGCGTAAAAAGCGCCTTTTTCGAGCTGTTGGTCATCACCACGACCAAGAGGCGGTCAAAGACCTTCGCCGCCTGTTCAATGCTATCCATATGCCCGTTGGTAATGGGGTCAAAACTCCCCGGAAACAGTGCCGTCGTCATCTATTCTGCCCTCTGGTAAATTCTTACGATCGTCTTGCCCATATGGTGGTCTTTCAAAAGGTCAAAGCCTGCAACCGGCGGCAAGTCCGTCTGCTCATCAGTTTCCACGACAATTTTTGCCCCCGGCTTAAGCAGGCCCAGGGAAGCAAGAGCCGTCATGTCTTTGACCATCTGCTGCTTGGCGTATGGCGGATCCAAAAAGACCAGGTCAAACTTTCTTTCCTGGTCAGCGAAGACCTTCAAGGCCACTTTCGCCGGCATGGTGAAGACCTCAAAGCGGTCCGGTTCCTTGGTCAGGTCTACGTTTTTTCTGATGATCTGGCAGGCCGGCCGGCTGACGTCGTTCAGCACCGCATGCTCGCAGCCTCTGGAGACGGCTTCGATGCCTAAAGCGCCGCTGCCCGCGTACAGGTCCAGGACCTCTCCTCCGGCAAAAAACTGGCCCAGGGAGTTAAACAAGGATTCCTTGACCTTGTCACTGGTTGGCCGGGTCTTTTGGCTCTTGAGGGTAAACAAATTCCGCTTGGCGTATTTTCCAGAAATGATTCTCACTTGATCCAGTCCTCTTTATCTGTCTGATTTAACTTCTCTTCGGCCTCCTTGGCCATGTTGCTGATCTGCTGCTCAATCTTCCGGTTGTCCAGGTCCAGGGCGTCATTTTGGGAAAATTCAACCTTCTTGACAAAGTTGAAGGCCCGCAGCTTTTCCGCCGTCTCTTCTGCCTCGCTCTTGTTGACATACAGAATCAAATAGTGCAGCTTTTTGGAAAAATAAACGATGTCCCCGAACCGGCGCAGCTTGAACTGGTCGTTGTTGACATTGCGCAGGTAAACGATCAGACTGGTCCGGCTGGGAATCTCCTGCTCTGCTAATTCTTGGTTAATACTCATCAGCTGCTTGCGCCTCCTGTCTGATTTTTTCTTCCGCGGTAACATTTAAGACCAGGCCAATGGCTGCCGACAAAACCCAGAGTGATGAACCCCCGTAAGAGATAAAGGGCAAAGTCACCCCGGTGATCGGCATCAGGCCTAATACCGCGCCAACATTGAATAAAGTCTGGAAAAAGATGATGGCGGTCACCCCGAAGCAGATCAAGGTGGAGTACTGGGACTGGGCCTTG
>SFHY01000065.1 GCA_004556255.1 Lactobacillus delbrueckii | reverse complement strand
AGAAGAAGGAAGAAGTTGACCTCAGAAACGAAGTTGACAGCTTGATATTCCAAACCGAAAAGACTTTGAAGGAAGTTGACGGCAAGCTTCCAGACAGCGACGTTCAACCAGTTAAGGATGCCCTGGAAGACTTGAAGAAGGCCCAAAAGGACAACAATCTGGACGAAATGAAGGAAAAGAAGGACGCTTTGAGCAAGGTTGCCCAAGACCTGGCTGTCAAGCTCTACCAGCAAAACGCCCAAAACCAGCAAGGCCAAGGCGGTCAAGCAGGCCCAACTGACGATGGTTCAAATGGCGCAAACGGCGACACGGTTGACGGCGACTTCACCAAGGTAGACCCAGACAAGTAAAGCGACTATAATTAAACAAAAGGAGAAGAACTGCTTGATGTAGTTCTTTTCTTTTGTTAGTAAAAGGAGCAATAATAAACAGATGGCAGCAAACCGTGACTATTATGACGTCTTAGGCGTGAGCCGGGATGCCAGTGACGCAGAAATCAGCAAGGCCTACCGGAAGTTGGCCAAGAAGTATCACCCGGACTTAAACCACGAAGCAGGGGCAGAAGAAAAGTACAAGGAAGTCAACGAAGCTTACGAAGTGCTTCATGACCCGCAAAAGCGGCAGCAGTATGACCAATTTGGCCAGGCTGGCATGAATGGCCAGGGCGGCTTTGGCGGCCAGTACGGTGGCCAGGGCTTTGGCGGAGCTGATTTTGGTGACTTTGGTGACATCTTTAGCAGCTTCTTTGGCGGCGGCGCCCGCCAGCAGGTAGACCCGACCGCTCCGCAGCGGGGGGCTGACCTGGACTACACTATGACGATCGACTTTATGGATGCCATCAAGGGCAAGACCAGTGAAATCAGCTACAGCCGGTCAACCACCTGTGAAGTCTGCAAGGGTTCCGGGGCTGAAAAGGGCACCCACCCGATCACCTGCGACAAGTGCGGGGGCAGCGGCATGATGACCATTACGCAAAGAAGCGTTCTGGGCATGATCCAGCGTCAGACGACTTGTGACAAGTGCGCCGGCAGCGGGGTCATCATCCAGCATCCATGCCAGAATTGCCACGGCAAGGGGGTCAAGACCCAAAAGCAGACCCTGCAGGTTAAGGTGCCAGCTGGCATCGACAACGGCCAGCAGATCCGCCTTGCCGGCCAAGGTGAGGCCGGCAAGAACGGCGGCCCTTACGGGGACCTTTACATCGTCTTCCGGGTGCGGCCAAGCAAGGACTTCACCAGACGGGGTCAGACCATCTACACGACCGTGCCGATTTCCTTTGCTCAGGCAACCTTGGGGGATGAAATCAACGTCAAGACAGTTTACGGCGACACAAAACTGAAGATTCCAGCCGGCACCCAGCCAAACCAGAAGTTTACTTTAAAGGAAAAGGGTGTTCCGAGTCTGCGCGGCGGCAGCACCGGTGACCAGGTAACCACGGTTGAGATCGTGATTCCGAAGTCCATCAACGAGGCCCAGCGCAAGGCCCTGCTAGAATTCGTCAAGGCCAGCGGTGGCTCCATTGCCCCGCAGGAAAAAGGCTTCTTTGAACGCTTGAAGGAGAAGCTGAGCTAAATTTTTAAAGCAATTTAAGGAGGCAGTCTGCAAGGACTGCCTTTTTTGATGACTGGGAAAAGACAAACGGTTTGTTTTCGGGTATAATTGTTTAGTACTTTAGTAAGGATGCGAGAAAATATATGGACTTAGAAAAATTAAAAGACTACCAAAAGCACATCCGCAATTTTTCAATCGTGGCCCACGTTGACCACGGCAAATCAACGATTGCCGACCGGATTCTGGAACTGACGGACACGGTTTCCAAGCGGCAGCTGAAAAATCAAATGCTGGATGACATGCCCCTTGAACGGCAGCGGGGGATCACCATCAAGATGAACTCGGTGCAGGTCAAGTACCACGCCAATGACGGGGAAGACTACATTTTCCACTTGATCGATACCCCAGGGCACGTCGACTTCTCCTATGAAGTTTCCCGGTCCCTGGCCGCTTGTGAAGGGGCTGTCCTGGTCGTTGACGCCTCCCAGGGTGTCCAGGCCCAGACCCTGTCCAACACTTACCTGGCCCTGGAAAATGACCTGGAAATCCTGCCTGTTTTAAACAAGATTGACCTGCCTAGCGCCGACCCGGACATGGCCAAGAGCGAAATCAGCGACATGCTGGGCTTGGACGCCAGCGATGCCGTGGAAGTTTCCGGCAAGACCGGGGCAGGGATTCCGGAACTTTTGGAAAGAATCGTAACCGACATACCGGCTCCGACCGGGGACTTGACCAAGCCCCTTAAGGCCTTGATCTTTGACTCCAAGTACGATGACTACCGGGGGGTGGTCATGTCCGTCAGAATCGAAGAAGGCACGGTTAAGCCGGGCGACGAAATCATGATCATGAACACCGGCAAGAAGTACGAAGTAACTGAAGTAGGCGTTTCCAGCCCCCACCCGGTTAAAGAAGACATCTTGATCGCCGGGGATGTTGGCTACATTACCGCCAATATCAAGTCCGTCCGGGAAACCCGGGTCGGGGACACCATCACTAGCGCTGAAAACCCGGCGAAAGAAGCCTTGCCAGGCTACCGGCAGATTCCGCCAATGGTTTACTCTGGTATGTACCCAACCGACAACAGAGATTATGACGACTTAAAGGAAGCCCTGCAGAAATTGCAGCTTAACGATGCTTCCCTGGAATTTGAGCCAGAAACTTCCCAAGCTCTGGGCTTTGGTTTCCGCTGCGGCTTTTTGGGCCTTTTGCACATGGACGTCGTGCAAGAGCGCTTGGAGCAGGAATTTGACCTGGACCTCATCATGACCGCGCCGTCAGTTGACTACCACGCCATCATGCCAACAGGTGAGGTCAAATTGATCGACAACCCGGCTGACCTGCCGGATGCCGGTGAATATAAAGAACTGCAAGAGCCTTACGTCAAGGCGGAAATCATGGTGCCAAACGACTTCGTCGGCGCAGTAATGCAACTGTGCGAAGGCAAGCGGGGTGAGTTCCAGACCATGGATTACCTGGACAAATACCGGGTCAACGTGATCTACGAAATGCCCCTGGCAGAAATCATCTACGACTTCTTTGACCAGCTCAAGTCTTCGACCAAGGGCTATGCTTCTTTGGACTATGAAATCATCGGCTACAAGGCCACCAACCTGGTCAAGATCGACATCCTCTTGAACAAGGAACCGATCGATGCCTTGAGCTTCATCGCCCACCGCGAAGAAGCCCGGGACCGGGCTGTCCAAATGTGCAGCCTTTTGAAGAAGCTGATTCCGCGGCAAAACTTCCAAGTCGACATCCAAGGGGCAATCGGGTCCAAGATCATTTCCCGGGCCACGATCAAGCCTTACCGAAAAGACGTTACCTGGAAGATCCACACCGGTGACCCGGACCGGCGGGCTAAGCTTTTGGAGAAGCAAAAGCGGGGCAAGAAGCGGATGAAGTCAGTTGGCCGGGTGGAAGTCCCGCAGGATGCCTTCATGGCAGTATTACGGATGAATGACGATGACATCAAAGGCAAGTAAAAATACAAAAGATCACCCAGTCCGCCGGATTATTCTGCGCTTGGTCGCCATAATCCTCTTTCTGCTGGGCCTGGCTTTAGTCTTTAACCAGCAGATCAGCGCTTTTTTGGTCAAGCAGAACCAGACTTCGGCTTTAAAGGGCCTGACCCGGGACAAGGTCGTGCAGAACCAGAAAAAGAAGGGGATGTACGACTTTAAGAAGGTCAAGTCAATTGACTTTGCCCAGACCACCCGCAGCCGGGTGAAGAACACAGCTGGTGCCATTGGGGCAATTTCCATCCCCAGCGTCAAGCTCTACCTGCCAGTTATGCAGGGCCTCTCAGACGAGGCTCTGTCAACAGGGGGCGGCACCATGCGGGCTGACCAGAAGATGGGCAAGGGGAATTACCCTTTGGCCGGCCACTACATGACCGACCAGGGAGCCCTTTTTTCACCCCTTGAACGGGTCAAGCTGGGCAGCATGGTCTATTTGACCGACTTAAAGAAGGTCTATGCTTATAAGATCTACTACAAGAAGGTGGTTGACCCCAGCGCCGTCTGGCTGGTTGCCAACACCAAGAAGAAGATCGTAACCTTGATCACCTGTGCCGATGGCGGGGTAAACCGCTGGTCCTTAAGAGGAAAACTGACTGCGGTCAAGCCGGCCAGCAAGCAGAATTTGGAGATGTTTAAACTTCGATGAAATGGCAAGAAAGAACAGCTGCTCCTTTGGCCAGTAACCTGGTTGAGGAATTCCAACTTAGCCCTTTAACGGCTAAGTTGTTTTCTTTGCGGGGAATTGACAGCGAGGAAAAAATCGACTACTGGCTCCACGCCAATGAAAATGACCTGGCTGATCCCTTTTTGATGCATGACATGGACAAGGCAGTCGGCCGGATCAACCAGGCTTTGGACGAGGGAGAAAAAATTACCATCTACGGGGACTATGATGCCGACGGGATTACCGCCACGGCCATCATGACGGAAATGCTGACCATCATGGGTGCTGATGTCCACTACTTCATTCCTGACCGCTTTAAAGACGGCTACGGGCCAAGTTTGGACCGCTACAAGGAGATTGTGGCGGACGGGACCAAATTGATCATCACTGTTGACAACGGGGTGACCGGGATTGAAGAAGTGGCTTATGCCCAGTTCCACGGCGTGGACGTGATCGTTACCGACCACCACACCTTTAAAGATGAAAAGCCGGACGCTTATGCCCTGGTGCACTGCAACTACCCGGGCCAGGCTTATCCTTTTGACGACTATTGCGGGGCCGGGGTGGCTTATACCATTGCCCGGGCAGTCTTAGAAGACACGGCCAGCGAATTTTTGGAACTGGCCATGATCGGAACGATCGGGGACATGGTCAAAGTTTCCGGTGAAGGGCATATTATCGTCAAGCGGGGCCTGGAGATGCTGAATGAAAGCTCCCGGCCGGGCCTGGTGGCCCTTATCCGCAATGCCGGCCTTACCCCAGGGGCAATTGATGAAGAAGACGTCGGCTTCAGCATCGCTCCCCGTTTAAACGCCTGCGGCCGCCTGGCTGACGCCAGCCTGGCCGTAAGGCTGCTTTTGGCGGAAAGTCCGGGCGAGGCCCAGGAGTTGGCTGACCAGATTGAAAAGCTGAATAATGAAAGAAAAGACTTGACCCAAGCGACCATGCAGGCGGCTGAGGCTCAGATCAGGGCCCGGGGCTACCAGAAAGACGCGACCTTGACCCTTTATGACCCAGCCTGGCATGAAGGGGTCATGGGGCTGGTAGCCAACAAGGTGGTTGAAAAATACCACAAGCCGACCTTGATGCTGACGAAAAACGAAGCCGGCCTGGTCAAGGGTTCCGGCCGATCCAGCCAGGGCTTCAACCTCTTCAACGCCTTGAAGCCTTTTGAAGGCAAGTCCATCACCCAGTTTGGCGGCCACGATTTTGCCTGCGGCCTGTCGACGACTGAGGAAAAGCTGAACCAGCTCAGGCGCGACTTTAACCAAACTTTTAAGGCAGGGGAGAAGGCTCCGGAAAAGGTCCAGGAATATGATGGAGCGATCAGTCCATTAGATGTTGATTTGACCAGCGTTTATGACCTGGCCCAGGCCGGGCCTTTTGGCACGGACAACCCCCAGCCGGTCTTTTTGCTTGACAAGCCGCAGATCTCTAACTTCCGTCCCATGCGGAAAGGCTGCAGCTTCATGGTGGGCCCGGTCAGGGCGGTGGACTTTGACCATGGCTTAAACCAAACTGTCCTGCCTTATTTGCAGCAGATGCTGGTCAAGCTTGCTTCTAACACTTTTAAAGGCAAGACCAATGTCCAGTTCCGGATCGTTGACCTGCATTACGGGCAGCCGCTTTACGCTCCGCCGGCCCGGGTCGTTGACTTCCGGGGCCAGGAGAATTTGCTGGGTTTTGCTGACAAGTACCTCTTGTTTGATGAAAGAAATCTCAGCCAGGCCATGAACCATTTTGGCATAACTAAAGAGCAAATTTCCCTGGCCAAGGACAATGAAGACCTCAGCCGGCAAATCGTGTCAGTCCTTGACGTGCCAGCCAATGAGGCCCAGCTGAACTTTGTCCTGGCCAAGCCTTACCGCCAGCTCTACTTGCGCTTCCAGCTGGACCAGCTGCCAGGGCAGACTCTGCCCAGCCGGGGCAACTTCGGCCTGGTCTGGCAGTACTTTTTGGCTCACCCGGGGCTAAAACCGAATGATTACATGCAGGCTGCCAGCCAGCTGGGGATGGGTCCGGACAGCGTCATGTTTATTTTGAGGGTTTTTTTTACCCTTGATTTTGTTAAAATGGAAGAGGACAGATTGCTCCCTGAGCCGAGTCCGACAAAGAAGTCTTTGGACGATTCAGCCTATTACCGGTCAGTGAAAGCAGAATATGCCTTCGTTAACAAATTACGAACAATCTCTTCGAATGAATTAATTCGCTATGCCAGTGGCCTAGCAAATGGAGGATTACAAAATGTCAATTGATTTTAAGAAGTACATTGCCAGCATCAAGGACTTCCCGAATGAAGGAATCACCTTCCGGGACATCACTCCGATCCTGCAAGACGGTGAAGCCTTCGCGGCAGCTACTCACGAAATTGCTGAATACGCCAAGAGCCGGCAAGCTGATGTAATCGTCGGGCCAGAAGCCCGGGGCTTCCTGGTCGGGACTCCGGTAGCAATTGAACTGGGCATCGGCTTCGTGCCAGCCCGCAAGCCTCACAAGCTGCCTCGTGAAGTTGAAGCGGCAGCTTACGACCTGGAATACGGGTCAAACGTGCTGGAAATGCACAAGGACGCGATCAAGCCTGGCCAAAGAGTAGTCATCTGCGACGACTTGATGGCTACGGCCGGCACCCTGCACGCTACTAAGGAATTGATTGAACGCTTGGGCGGGAAGGTTGTTGGGGCAGCCTTTTACATTGAACTGACCGACCTTAAGGGCAGAGAAAAGTTCCCTGACGTGGACATCTTCTCCCTGGTTCAATACACCGGCGCTTAATCACTAAATATAAAGAGACAATTAGAAAAAGGCTCTTTGTCAAATCTTACTGATGCTTGTCAAGGAGTTTTATATGATTTTGATAAAGGCACTAAACAGAACTTGTCTGTTTGGTGCCTTTTTT
>SFHY01000064.1 GCA_004556255.1 Lactobacillus delbrueckii | reverse complement strand
TGGTTCCTTGATCAAGCCGCTAGAAGCCATAATTCTTGTAAGGCGGTGATGCCCATTTGAACCTTTGGCCAAACCAAGCAGGTCAAGAAGGCCATTGGGAACATGGCCGCAAAGCCTAAGATAACAACGAAGGCTGAGCCTTGGAAGGTCCCCAAGAAGTCAGGCAATTTCTTGTCAAAGTAGCGGTTGTGCAGCCAGACCACGATCCCGGCGATGATCAAGGAACCAACGATACTGGTATCCAGGGTCTTGATCCCGCCAATCATGGTCAAGCCTTGGTTGGTGGAGTTGGCCACAATTTGGGTGTTAGCAAAGTCTTTAATCCCAAAAAACTTGCCCCAGTGGGTCAAAAAGCCCCCGATAAAGTAGTTGTAGGTCCAGTAGGTAACGATAGATTCCATCGCTGCCCGCCCTTGGGCCTTTTTGGCTAGACCGATTGGCAGACCAACCACAAAGAGGATGGCGACTTGGTTGAAGACGGTCCAGCCCCCCTGCTGGATGGTGTCCCACAGGCCATACCAGAAGGTGTTGGGGTTAGCCCGCGAGCCAAAGATTAACGCATTGTTCAAAAGGCTCGTGATGGCAACCACGATACCTGCAAATGAGAAAAGCAGGACAGGTACGAACATCGCTGCCCCGAATTTCTGTAGTTTCTGCATCATAAGCTTTTCCTCCCTTTAAAAAAGCTTCTCGAGTGAGTTCTATTTTCTATCAATTCTTCTTTATTTCATTCAGCCTATTTGAGGTCTGGCCAGTAAGGCTTGTTGACGACCATCATGTCGTCCAAGATCTTCTTAGCTACAGTTGCGTCAGGAACAGTCTTGTTCAGAGCGAAGGCCTGCAGCATCTTGATGTAGGACTTTTGCTCATAAGCATCAACAACCAGCTTTTCGCAGGTAACTTGTTCCATCATCAGACCCAGTTGGAAGCGGCCGGCTTCACCCACGCAGAGCGGCTGTACGCCGTCTGAACCGAAGAGGCAAGGCACTTCAACGATAGCGTCGTCTGGGAAGTTGCTGATGGCCCCGTTGTTTGGAATGTTGGCCAGGTACTTCTCGTGGGTGTTGAAGGCGATCGCGTGGCAGATGTCAATGATGTAGTTGGAGTGCACTTCGCTTTCCCAAAGGTTGCCCTTGGCCGTGCCTTCCTTGACAATCCGGGCACATTCACCGAAGACAATCTTTTGCCGGTATTCCAGGATTTCATCGGTTCTGGTGTAGTGCGGGTTAGCGTTTTCCACTTCGTATTGCGGGAAGTAGTAGTACTGCATGTAGTTGTTTGGCAGAGTCGTCGGGTCCAAGGCGTAGCAGTCAGCAACCTTCTTGAAAGTTGCCACCCAGCTGGCTTCGGTTTCCTTGTCGAAGTCTCCGCCCACGTAGTAGCCGTTCTTCTTGACGTAGTCTTTCAAAAGCGGCATCAAGTCTTCCCCGGTCTTCTTGTTGGTAACGCTCTTCCACCAGCCGAAGTGGTTCAGGCCGTAGTAGGTAAAGTCGAGGTCCTTGAAGCTCTTGAGCCCGGCAATGGCCGCCATTCTGCCCATATCATCGATTGGCATGTCGCAGATGTTGACAACCTTGGCATTCGGGCGGAAGCGCCGGCAGGCTTCAGAAACAATCGCGATCGTGTTGGAGTAGTTGACCATCCAAGCGTTTGGCGAGTACTTTTCCATGAAGTCGATGATTTCAATGATGGCTGGGATTGACCGCAAACCGTAGGCCATGCCTCCGGGGCCGGTAGTTTCCTGGCCGTTGACCCCGTACTTCAAAGGAATCTTTTCATCCTGGCTGCGCATTTCGTACTTGCCAACTCTGATTGAGCCCAAGACGAAGTCAACGTCAGTGAAGGCTTCTTCCGGGTCAGTCGTATATTCAAATTCGACTTGCGGTGCCTTTTCCTTGACGATGATGGCGCAGGCGTCACCGATCTTCTTTTGCCGGTCAGCATCAATGTCGTACAGCTTCAGTTTCCGCAGGGGAAGCTTGTCTTGGTTGGCACAGAGACTGATGACAAAGCCAGGGGTGAAGGTACTGCCACCGCCGGCAATAACTACTGAAAATTTCTTGTCTGACATAAATCAATTGCTCCTTACAAAAGACATTGTTTCATCACATGGGGCCTTTCAGGCGCCCCGACCTCCCATAAGCTTGCTTACACTCTTATTATGGCACCGCTTCCAGATATGTAAAGCGTTTACAAAAACAAAGGACCATATTTCAGATTGTGAAAGGTATTTCGCAAGGGCGAAAAATATTTCGGAAAGCGGTCTGGACTAATTTTTGCAAAGAAAAAAGGCACTGGCCTAGCCAGTACCTCGCGCTTGACTTAATTTAATTAACTAAAGCTGCAGGCCATTTGGCAGAGCCAAGGCAACAGCGAAGACCAGCAGAGCAGCGCCGATCAACCAAAAAGCAATTTTCTGCTCCTTTGGCAGCTCCTTTTCAACACCAAAAATTACCAAGCCCAGGCCGATCAGTCCGGACAAAAGCATAATCCAAAAACCCATTGTCTATCCTCTTTCTATTACTCTGAATGAATTTTTTGCTTACACTTATTCTACAACCAATGCCGGCCTTTGCAAGGGCATTTTTGGAAAGCGTAATATGCAGATAAGTATACGCAAATACAAAAAATCCGCCTTCCGGCGGATTCCCTAAATTCTGTATTTTCTGCGCAGTTCCCGGTCCTGGTCGCGCTTCTTGATCGTTTCGCGCTTGTCGTATTCCTTCTTACCCTGCGCTACGCCAATCAAAACCTTGGCAAAGCCGTGCTTCAAGTAGACCTTGAGCGGCACGATGGTCATCCCCTTTTGGGCCTTCACATCGGCCAGTTTGGCGATTTCCTTCTTGTGCAAAAGCAGTCTGCGGCTTCTCAGCGGGTCATGGTTGTAGCGGTTGCCTTCCTTATATTCATCGATATGAACATTTTCCAGGAAGGCCGACCCGTTGATGATCTGCACGTAGCCGTCACGCAAGGTCACGTGCCGGGCTCTGACTGACTTGATCTCCGTCCCCGTCAAAGCAATCCCAGCTTCATAGGTATCCTTGATGAAATAATCATGCCGGGCTTGCCGGTTCTGCGCGAGGACATTTTCATCCTTGGCTTTTTGTTTCATAAAAAATCCTCCCGCTTACATATTAACGGTTTGGCCGCCGGCGGCTGCCTCTTTCACTTTGCCCCAGCCGCTGGCCGCGGTTGTTGCGGCTTGGCTTGTGGCGCCGGTCACCGCTCTTGTCGCGGCTGCCGTAATTGCGCCGGCCCTTGAAGTTCCGGTCCCCGTTTCTTCTGCCCATCCCGCGGTCATTGTGGGGCCGCTTTTTGGCATCTGGATCGTAAACTTCAAAGTCCAGCTGGTGCTGCTCAACATTAGCATTGGTCAAGACAACCTTGATCGGCATCCCTACCTTATACTTCTTGTGAGTTGCCCGGCCGGTCAAAGTCATGGTCTTTTCATCGTATGAGTAGTAGTCGTCCTTCAAGTTGGAGATGTGGATCAAACCTTCCACCGTATTCTCCAACTGCACGAACATCCCAAAGCTGGTTACTGATGAAACAACCGCGTCAAACTTGTTGCCAACCTGGTCAGCCATGTATTCGGTCATCTTCAGGTCGTTGGTTGCCCGTTCCGTGTCGATTGACCGCCGCTCTTGCGTTGAAGTCTGGTCAGCTACTTCCGGCAGTTCTTCCTTAAAGTGCTCCTTGACCTCATCCCCCATCCCTTCTTCCAGGTAGGCGTGGATCATCCGGTGGACCATGGTGTCTGAATACCGGCGGATCGGGGAAGTAAAGTGGGTGTAGTACTTGGCCGCGATCCCGAAGTGGCCCAGGGGATCTTCTGAGTAGTGGGCCTGCTTCAAACTCCGCAGCATCATCATCTGGACAACCGCTTCTTCTGGCGTGCCCAAAGTCTTGGTCACCACCTTCTGCAAGTCCAGCGGCTTGATGTCGTTTGGATCTGCCTTGACGTTCAAGCCGAAGGCACTGCAGAATTCAAAAAATCTGGTGATCCGATCAGCTTCCGGCGTTTCGTGCACCCGGTAAAGGAAAGGCACCTTTTTTCTGTAGTAGGCTTCTGCTACCGTTTCATTGGCCAAAAGCATGAAGGATTCGATCATCTTTTCGGCCGTCCCCCGGCTGTGCAGGACGATGTCCACCGGCTTGCCTTTCTCATCCACGATGATCTTGGCTTCCGGTTCTTCAAAGTCGATGGCCCCCCGGGCGTGGCGCTGCTTGTACAGGGCTTCATGCAGAGCTGCCATGTCCTTGAGCATTGGCCGCACCTTGACATACTTGTCTTCCAAGTCGCTGTCCGGCACGTCAGCGCGCAAGGCCTGGTTGACCTTGTTGTAGGTCAAGCGGCCGTGGGACCGCATCAAGGCCGGGTAGATGTCGTAAGATACCCGCTCACCTTCCGGGGTGATTTCCATGTCGCAGGACAGAACCAAACGGTCAACGCCTTCGTTCAAGGAACAGATCCCGTTGGACAGTCTGAACGGCAGCATCGGAATAACCCGGTCGACCAAGTAGGTACTGTTGCCCCGGGCAAAAGCTTCCCGGTCCAAAGGAGTTCCTTCCTTGACATAGTGGGCCACGTCCGCGATGTGGACGCCCAAGTGGTAGTTGCCGTTGTCCAGCTTCCACAAAACAACCGCGTCGTCAAAGTCCTTGGAGTCATCCCCGTCGATCGTGACGGCTGGCTGGTCGGTGATGTCCCGCCGGCCTGGTTCATGCTTTTCTTCTTCAGTTACGTGGTCCGGGATGGCATTGGCCTGCTCTAAGGCGTCTTCTGGCCATTCAGTCCGGATGTCGTGTTCCGCTACGATGGACATGATGTCCACGCCCGGGTCGTTCTTGTTACCGATAATTTCGACAACTGCCCCGGTCATCTGGTCTGGCAAGTCTTCGGTCGGGTAGGTCTTCAGAGATACCTTGACCATGTCCCCCATTTGCGGGATCAAGCCGTTTTCAGACACATAGACCCGGTACTTCTTGAACTTCTTGTTGGTCGAAATCACGTAGCCGGCAAAGTGGCTGATCTTGACCTGCAGGTCTTCCAAAGGGGTGTATTCGCCGACAATGCTGCTGGCCCCGCGTTCCAGGATTTCTTCAACCTGCCCTTCCGGCCCCTTCCCATTCCAAGGGTTGCCGCCGGCCGTGATCTTGACCTTAACCCGGTCCCCGTCCAAAGCCAGCTTGGTAGCGTCAGAGTTGATGAACACGTCATCGGCTTCTTCATCGTCTAAGCGGACAAAGCCAAAGCCCTTGTCGTTGGCCCGGAAGACCCCTTCGACTTCGGTATTTTCCTGGGCCAGCTGGTAGCGGCCGTTGCCGTCAGTGATGATCTGCTTTTCCTGCTCCAGGCAGGCCAGGGCCTTGACCAGGTCGGTAAAGTTGCCCAAGCGGTCCCGGCGGGCCTGCCGCTCGATCTGGTCAACGCTGAATTGCTTTTGCGGGTTGTGCCGGAAGATCTCCAGCACGCCCGCCAATACAGTCTCGTTTTGCGCCATTATTTTCTCCATCTGTATTTTCGTTAAAAAAAACCTCCCATCAAGCAAGTGATCGGGAGGTTAATGATTATTTAGAAGACAGGATTGCCAAAATAATCGAAAAAGCAAAGAACAATACCAGTAGAACTGACGTCACTTTTTCCATAAAGGCTTCAAAGCCCCGCTTCTTGGTCTGGCCGCTAAAGACGGCACCGCCTGACAAAGCGTTCAAGGCATCTTGCTGCTTCTGTGGTTGCATCATTGTCGCAATAATGATCAGCACTGAAACAATGATCAACAGCGTCATAATAAAGTTGTACAATGCACTGCCTCCAATTTATTCTACAATTACTTTACTATTCTATCATAGATAGACTTACTTTGTCTTAGTTTTTTTCAGTTCGGGCGCGTCAGTTTTATAAATACTGCTTGCGTCCTTCTTGCCCAGCTGGCTCTTTAAGCTGGTCTTGCTCTTACCGGCTTCTGCCAGCTTCTTTAAAGAGTCAGTCTTGTTGTAGTCATAGTCGCTGGTCTTGACTGGGGTGAACCAGGACGGGTGGTAGAAGCGGAGCAGGTTCCCGGCCACGACCCGATCAGACAGGGTCAGCTGGGTCAAAACCTGGTTGGCGATCAAGCGGCAGGCCTTCTTTTCTTTGGCATTCGTGACCTTCTTGCCCGTCTTGGTGTAATAGTAGCTGCTCCCCACCTTGGTGTAGGTCGGGGTAATAAAGTTCCCGTTCCGCTGGGCTACGACTTGCGGATTCTTTTTGCTTAAAAGGTCATGTCCAAACAAAATCAAGTCCTTGCTCTTGATCCCCAGCAGGTTGAGCAGGGTCGGCATCACGTCGATTTCCCCGCCGTAGGTATGCTTGATGCCGCCTTTTAAGTTGCTTGAATAGAACATGAGCGGCACTCTTTGCTGCTGCTGGTCGTCGAATTCGCCGTAATTTTTCTTCCCGGTCAACTGGGCCATGGCCGCGTTGTGGTTGTTGGAAATCCCGTAGTGGTCCCCGTAGAAGACCAAGAGGGTCTTTTTGTCCAGGCCGGTCTTCTTCAGCCAGGCCATGAATTCGCCGATCGCCTGGTCCAGGTAGTGGGCCGTCTGGACGTAGCCGTCAACCGTGTTGTCCCCGGTCGTGGTCTTCTTGATCGACTGGTTCTGCTTGTCCAGGGTATATGGATAGTGGTTGGTAACCGTGATCATCTTCAGGTAAAAAGGCTGGGGCAGTTCAGAGATATACTTGGCTGACTGCTTGAAGAAGATCTTGTCCTTTAAACCGTAGCCCAAGTACCAGCTGTTTTGGTACTGGTAGTAGTTCAAGGAAGCAAAATAATCATAGCCAAAAGACTTGTAGGCATTGTTCCGGTTCCAAAAAGACCCCGTCCCCCCGTGCATGACGGCGGAAGTGTAGCCGCCCTTTTGCTTCAAAATGGCCGGCATGGATTCAAAAGTGTTGCTGGTCCCATAAGTCGACATGGCTGAACCGGACTGAACCCCGAAGAGAGAGTTTTCCAGCATCAATTCCGCGTCAGAGGTCTTCCCCTGCCCCACCTGGTTGAAGAAGTTGTCAAAAGCCAGGGTGTGCTTGGAATGGTAGATCTTGTTCAAGTTAGGCGTGACTTCCTTGCCCTTCCACTTGTAGCCGATCAAAAACTGCTGGAAGCTTTCCAGGTGGATAACGATGACGTTTTTCC
>SFHY01000063.1 GCA_004556255.1 Lactobacillus delbrueckii | reverse complement strand
CTGAATATGACTTGACGCCCCGTCTCAGGTGGTAGTACTTGTCGATCTGCTTCATGGAAGTTTGCTTGACCAGCTTGGCGACTTTCTCCTTCTGCTGGCTGTATGGCTTGGCCGCCTTAGCTACGACGGCTACCGTTCCCGCGTAGAGCAAAAACAGGAAGAAGACTAGCCAGGCCAGATACTGCAGGACATTTTTGACTCTTTCGTTAAGCATTTTACCTCTCGAACTTCAACTTCTTTTTTAATTCACTCGCTTTAACCTTTTGCACCGGGGCTGGCAGGCTGGACCTAAAGGCCGGGCCATAGCTCTTGGTCCAGATCCGGGGATCCAGGATCAAAAACTGCCCATGATCATCCTCGCCCCGGATCAAACGGCCGCATCCCTGCCGCAGGCGGAGAACCGCCCGCGGCAGAGAGTCCTCTTGAAAGACATCCCAGCCTCTTTGGGCCAGGTAGTGCTGCCTGAGGCTAACCTCCGGCAGGTCCGGGGACTCAAATGGCAGGCGGGTCGCGATAACCAGGTCAATCCCGCAATTGTGGAAGTCCACCCCTTCCCAGAAGCTGTCCGCCCCCAGCAAGATTGACCGTTCAGCGATGACAAAGCGGCGGGTGATCCGCTCATTTGACCCCGTCAAGCCCTGGGCCAGAAGCTCATAGTCCTTAACCCGGGGATCATTCAGCAGTTCAAAGTAGAGCTGCTTGATCAAGTCCAGGTTGGTAAACAGGCACAAAACGTGCTTTTGCCCGCTTAAGTCCTTGGTTAGGATATTTTTTAATTCTTCCAAAAAACGCGGACTGTCTGGTTCCGGCTGTCCCTCGTCCATGGCCAAAATCTCCAGATGGTCAGCCATGGGGAAGCTGGCCTTGCCCTTGTAGCAGGAGACACCCAAATTTGGCAGGGCCAGGACCTGCTTGGCAAAGGCAAAATTGCCGTCATTAGTTATTGTCGCACTGATCATGCTGATATGGTCAAAGCGGTCGTAAATTTTATGCAATTCTTCAGAACTGTCCAGGCTGAGCCAGTGGAGGTTGCTGCTGAGAGCATCTTCGGGATTGGTCACGTTGACCACGAAGCCCAAATGATCCAAGAGCGGCTGGTTCAAGAGGTCAGCCAGCTGGTAGCTCTTTTCTGTGTAGTATTCCAGCAGGTCGACCTGGTCATTCAATTCTTCCAGTAAAGATTCCTCATCAGTTAAGAAGCGGTCCTTTTCCTGCTCCAGCAAGTAGCGGATCTGGTTGGTATGGATCCGGACCTGCTCCAATTGCTGCTGGAACTGCCTGAGAAGTGGCCGGAACTGAGAGTTTTCCGGGAAGAGATCCTGGCCCTGGATAGTCAGCTGCAGGCTCTTATTGGGCAAAACGACCTGGCTGATCGCCTGCCCCTTGTGCTGGTAGAGGTACTTTTGCATCCGGTTCAAGCTGTGAATCAAGTCCAGGCTTTCCTGGTCCAAGAGGTCTAGCATGAACTGCAGCTGGACATTTTCCTCACTTTGCCTGAGCAGGTTGTTGTCCGTAAAGTAGAGCAAGTTGCGCAGGTGACTGATGCTGCCCCAAATCGCTTCCAAACGCAGGGAGTCCGTCCGTGCTGTCTGCAGGTTTTCGCTGAAGCGGTGGGCCTCGTCAATTACCAGATAAGGGTTCTGCCCCCAGATGGAGTCCATGTAGTGGTTGACCAGGTAGGCGTGGTTGGTTACCAAAATATTGGCCTGCTCCTGCCGGCTGCGGGCCAAGTTCCAGAAGTCAACGCTGGCAAACTGGCTGGCCACCCGGGCATCCCCGGGGTGCTTGAGCTGGTTAAAAATCGGCAGCTGCTGGCTGGTCAGCTGCAATTCATCCATATCCCCTGTCGTTGTTTCTGTCAGCCAGACCAGGATCTGCATCTGCAAGAGCAAAGTCGCCTTGTTGGACGAATTCTGGTAGAGAGTCTGGGCAAAACCATCCAAATCCAGGTAGTGGCTGCTGGACTTGACCATTTCCGCGTTTAAGCCCAGACCCGTAACCCGCAGGAGCTGGGGAATTTCCTGGTCTAGGAGCTGCTGCTGGAGGACCTTGGTCGGCGTGGCAATCACTAATTTTTTACCGGAATAGAGCTGGTAGGCATAGGCGAAAAGGTAGGCAAAAGTCTTCCCTGTCCCGTTTGGCGCTTCAGCCAGCATGACCCTTTGCCCGGAATCTTCGACAAAGTCGTGCAAGCGGTCGATTAGGTCCACTTGCGCTTGCCGGTAATTGATCTTGCCTTTAAAAAGCTTGCGCTTGTCCGTGTCTTTAACTGGAAAATGCCCATTTTCCCCATGCTCAACCGCGGGAATCTCCTGCCTCTTTAAGACCAGGTTGCGGACCTGTATCTTGTCTTTAGGCAGCTTGCGCCTGCTTTGCCGGGACTGGTCAGCAATCACCTTGATCACATCCCCCGTGTCCCGGATAAGGCCACTGGCCAAAGAGCCCAGGACATTCAAAGTTGCCTGGGGCAAAGAAGCCAGCTTGTCGATGATCTTTAGGAGCAAGACGGCTGTCCCATAGGCGTCAGAATCCGCCTTGTGGGGGTTGGCGTGCTTGATCTCCAGGCTGGCCGTCAAGTCCCGCAACTTGTAAGAAGGCAGGGTCGGAAAGGCGATCTTGGCCAGTTCAACCGTGTCAACCGCCTTGCAGGTCAAGGCCTCAAAGCCGGCATTGGTCAATTCGTAGTTCAAGAAAGGAAAGTCGAAATTGACATTATGAGCCACGAAAACCGTATCCTGCAGGATCTCGCGGATCTTCGGAGCATAGTGCTTGAAATCAGCCTGGCCGGCCACCATCTTCTGGTCGATCCCGGTCAAATTGGTCACGGCCAGGGGAATTTCCCGGTGGGGATTCATCATGAAGGAATAGGTCTTGACCACTTCGCCGTCCTTGACTATGGCGCAGCCAAACTGAATGATCCGGTCCCCCTCCTCCTTGCGCGTCCCGGTCGTTTCCAAGTCAACGACCGCGAAGCTTTCGCCGGCAAAAAAATCCGCCATTTTCCTCTCCTTTCACTCTAAAAACTTCTAATCAACTTCAACAATTTCACGACAGCTCAAAAGCACCAGGTACTTTTTCAAAACAGGCAGCTTGCCCGATTCATTCAAGGCCCGTTCATAAAGGCGCAGCTGGCCCTGGTACTTCTCTTTCAGCTTCTGGATTGCTTCCTCCTGCTTACGCGGGTTAACGTGGTCAGTCTTATAGTCAAATAAAATGATACCATTCTCTGCTTCATAATAGCCATCGATTGTCCCGTGAACCAAAATTTCTCCTGGAAAATCGCTGAAATCCTTAAATAAAGTCTTCGGCGACAGGATGGTGGCAAAATTTTCTTCCCGGTAGAGGCGGTCGGGGTGTTGGTAAAAGTCTTGGGCAAAGTCGCTCTTGACAAACCAGGACAGGGCTTCCCGGTCCAGCTTGCCGGCTAAAGTCGGGCTCAGCCTGCCCTTTTCCACTAGGCCAGCAATGCAGCTGTCAATTGCATCTCTGTCGCCTTTGGCATAGTCATAGTACTGCAAGACTAAGTGACTGGCCGTCCCCAATTCAGCTGAACTGACCGTATTTTGGAAAAGGAAGTCGGGTTCAGTATCGATCGGCTGCAAATACCTGTTGGCCGACTGCAGTTCAGAAATGTGGGAGTCAGCCAGCTCATCTTCGATCGGGTCGCCAAAAGCCTTCTTGATTTCAGACACCGCCTGGTAGGCCGTCGTCCGGCTGGCATCCAAGTAAGGATAACCGCCCTGGCTGAAGGCATAGAGCTTTTCCGCCTGCTTAAAGACGGCTGCTTCATCTTCCGTCAAGTCTTCTCCGCTGTCTGCTTTAGCCTCACTGGCCGGCAACTGGGCCTGGTCTTTCTTGGGGTCAAAGTGGACAAAGGACAGACTGCCTTCCTGGCCAATTACCAGGTCACTGACGGCTTTTTCTCCCAGCCGCTTCACCTGCTTAGCATGGGCTAAGGCCGGGGCCAAAAAGTCCAGGGGCTTGGCCACCTTCATCTTGTCCAAAAGCGGTAGGCGGCCAGCTGATATTTCCTTGGCCCACTTCTCTTCCAGGCCTGCCAGGTCAGTTTTAGCTGGCAGTTTGATATTTGCCGCCAAAATCAGTTTCTGCTTGGCCCGGGTCAAAGCCACGTAAAGCAGGCGGGCTTCTTCTTCCAGCAGCTTTTGCTTTTTGGCAATCTTCAGCCAGGCATTGACCAAAGTATCTGCCCGGTATTCCGCTTCATCAAAGGGATAGGTAAAGGACAAGCCCAGGCCGCTGGCATCTAAAACATAGTTGCCGGTGATGTCTTGCTGGTAATTGTAGCGGTGCTCCAAGCCCAGGACAAAGACTACCGGAAATTCCAGCCCCTTTGAAGCGTGGATGGTCATCAGCTTGACTGAATTATCAGCATTTTCACTCAAAATTGGCTGGGCCAGGTCCTTCTGGTTCTTCCGCATCCTGGCGATAAAGTTGATGAACTGGTAAAGGTCCTTGAAGCCCGAGCTTTCGTAGGCACTGGCTCTTTCGTACAGGGCGGTCAAGTTGAGCCGGCGCTGCTGGCCGTTGGTCATGGCCGTGACAATTTCCAAAAAGCTGGTCCGCTCATAAATCGTCCAGAGCAATTCTGAAATCCGGTGGCTTAAGGCAAAGTCGCGAAGGTCCTGCAATTGGTCTAAAAAGTCCCGGCAGCGGGCAGCCAGATCTGTCTCTTTTTTAGCATAAGTTCTTAAAGCCGCGTAAAAGCTGATGCTCTTGTTGACCAGGCGGATTTCCGCCAAATCTGAACTGGAGAAGTTGAAGATAGGAGACCGCAGAACCGCCACCAGGGGGATATCCTGGTCCGGATTGTCGATGATCTTCAAATAGGACATGATAACCGTCAACTCAAAGGTCTGGAAGTAGTTCTGGACATCCATGACAAAGAGCGGGATCCCGTAGCGGTCAAATTCCTGCTTGATGTCCAGGTTGCTGGTCTTGGACCGGGTCAGGATGGCAATATCGCCATAGCTGATTGGCCGGGTCTGCCCGGTCTTTGGGTCAAAAATTGGCGTCTGGTCAGCGATCAGCTTCTGGATCCGGCTGATGACCATGGCCAAATCGCCCTGGTTCAACTCCCCGTCATCTTCTGTTGCCGATGAATCTTCCTGGTAGAGGACCTCTGTTTCTGTCGGCAAGGCCGCCTCTGGATCATAGCCGGCCGCGAATTTCAGCTGTCCTTCTTTTTGGTAGTCAATCCCCCCGAAATCCTTGGTCAAGAGGCTGTCAAAGATCAAGTTGACAGCCTGGGTGACCGGCTGGCTGGAGCGGAAGTTTTCGGCAAAAATAATCCGCTGCTTGCCAGCCGAATTTTCCTGGCCATATTCATCATATTTGGCGATAAACAGGCTGGGTTCCGCCTGGCGGAAGCCGTAGATCGACTGCTTGACGTCCCCGACCATGAAGAGGTTGTTCTTCCCGTCTTTTTTCAGCCGCTGGATCAAGCCGTCCTGCAGGGCGTTGGTGTCCTGGTATTCATCGACCATGATTTCCTTGAAGCGGTTTTGGTAGTAGGCCCGGGCCAGGTCAGAGTTTGAGCTGTCCTGGGTCAGAATTTCATAAGCCAACTGCTCCATGTCGCTGAAGTCCAAGACCCGGTCAGCCCGCTTCAATTCGTTAAAGCGGTCGATAAAGGCCAGTTCGACTTCCGCCGCCGCGGAGGCGATTTCTGCCCCCTTGGCTAAGAGGGCCTGCTGGTCAGCATTGCTGCTTGCGTAAAAACTGGTATAGACATTGAAGATCAGTTGCTTGCCCGCTTCCTTAACTTCCTTTGCCTCTTCGATAAAGTCGGCGATCTCCTTGTTTGTTCGCAGGGTCCCGTCAAACTGGCAGGCCGCCAGCAGCTCTCTTTGCCGGTCAAAGGGATCATCTGTGGCCAGGCTCTCCCGGTAGCTGGCCAGACTGGTGGCAAAAGCCGTAAAAGCTGGCTGGTACTTGGCAAACTTTTCATGGTCAAAGTCGGCTTCGACCATCAAAGCCGTTAGCTTGTCCGCCAGGTTGGAAAATTCTTCCTCCAGGTAAGGCTTGATTTTCTCCTGCCAGAGGGCGCTGTCAACGACATCGCTGGTCTCCAGCTGGTAAGGGGCAGCCAGCTTTTGCAGCCAAGCCCGGTAGTTGGGCCGGGCCATGGCAAACTGGTATAAGTCCAAAAGCAGCTCTCTGGCTGAATTGGCGTTGCTGTCGCCGGTGAAGGCATCATAGAGGGCCAGGAAACGGTCTTTTTTCGCTTGGTCCGCATTTTGCAGGTAGCCGTTTTCGACATCTCTGAGGGCTCTTTCCTTTAAAAGCTCGATCTGAGTGGCGTCAGTCAAAATGCTGAAGTCCGGGTCGATGTCGATCGCAAAGTAAAAGCGGCGGATGACATCCAAGCAGAAGGAGTCGATCGTGGAAATAATCGCGGTATCGATCTCAGCCAGCTGTCGGCGCAAAAAGTCGGCCTGGCTGGCATCTGTTTCTTCTTGCAGGCGGTCCTGCAGGCGCTGCTTGATCCGCTGCTTCATTTCACTGGCCGCCGCCCGGGTAAAGGTGATAACCAGGAGCTGGTTAACCTCCAAGTGGTCGTCCATGATTTCCCGGATGACCCTTTCAACCAAAACACTGGTTTTGCCTGAGCCGGCAGAGGCTGAAACCAAAAGGTCCTGCCCCCGGCTTTCAATGGCTCTGGCTTGGTCTGATGTATATTTTACAGCCATGCTATTTCCGAATCATAAAACTTACTAAATCTTGATAATCACATCAATATTGGTAAGTTTTTCTGATATTCCTTTCTAGTTAAATCTATGGGTAGATTCAACTTGGCAAAAGAAATCAGATTTTTAACCTTTTGGAGTTAAGGTCAGTGAGTACGGTTGGCTGTCAAACAACGCCAAATGGCATTATCCAATAGCTTTTTATCTGCCCCACTGGAAACTTTTAGCATGACAGTCTTGAAGGCATCTTGCCTGCTAAAAAAGCAGGCAAGCATATCGTGATTCCTTCTCGAAGCAGTCAAGCTGTGATTTTAATACCCCGAACTGAGTTCGTTAAAGCTGACTGCTCTTACATGCTAGAGCCTTCAACTTTGTAGTATTACCTGGCTTATGCTTCTTTTATCCGACTGTCAAGAATCTCCTTAACTCGCTTGTAAGGCGTGTAAAGGGTGATTTCTTCGTCAGTCAATCTACGCAATATATTTTTGGCAGCGGCGGTATTTGCATTCATCTC
>SFHY01000062.1 GCA_004556255.1 Lactobacillus delbrueckii | reverse complement strand
CCACGGTAAAGACCGTGATTGTCAAGGTATTGCCCAGCTGGGTCCAGTAAAAAGTCAGCTGCCTTTCGACCGGATTGTTGTTTCTGATTTCATTGTAGACTACCGTGTCAAAGGCCTTGATAAAGGGATTCTTGCTGGCAATCAGGTAGACCCAAAAGGCAAAAAAGAGACTGAAGACGCCGCCGATAATTAAAAGCGGCTGATAATTAACTTTATTTTCTTTCGTATTCAATTGTTTTTAATTTTTCTCCCTTGTAAAATTTTAGCCATGTGGTAAAGTATAATCGTTATAGAGAAAATAATAAAGGGCAGGGAGTAGTAGAAATTTTTCTTTCTTCAGAGAAGAGCCGGTAGCTGCGAGGCTTGAAAGAGGAATTTTGAACTCACCCGGACAATGCCAAAGTGTTGTTTCGCTTTAAGAAACATTTGAGTGTCACGCGAAAGCGTGGAACTTAGGTGGTACCGC
This sequence comes from Lactobacillus delbrueckii, assembly GCA_004556255.1. Classification (GTDB taxonomy): domain Bacteria; phylum Bacillota; class Bacilli; order Lactobacillales; family Lactobacillaceae; genus Lactobacillus; species Lactobacillus delbrueckii_B. The sequence goes on along the minus strand of SFHY01000062.1, from coordinate 6,857 downwards.
GAAACAATTCGTCCTATGTTTGAACATAGGGCGTTTTTTGTTTTTAGGAAAGGATTTATCAGATGTACAACCATAAAGTTGTCGAAAAGAAGTGGCAAAAGTACTGGCTGGAAAACAAGACTTTTAAGACTGGGACTGACCCAAAGAAGCCAAAGTACTACGTCCTTGACATGTTCCCTTACCCATCCGGTAAGGGCCTGCACGTTGGTCACCCGGAAGGCTACACGGCTACTGACATCATGGCCAGAATGAAGCGGGCCCAAGGCTACAATGTCTTGCACCCAATGGGCTGGGATGCTTTCGGCCTGCCGGCTGAACAATACGCCTTGCAAACGGGTAACGACCCGGCAACTTTCACCGACGAAAACATTGCCCACTTCAAGAAGCAGCTGCAAGCTTTGGGCTTCTCCTATGACTGGGACCGGGAAATCAAGACCACTGACCCGAACTACTACAAGTGGACCCAGTGGATTTTTGAACAAATGTACAAGATGGGCCTGGCCTATGAAGCTGAAGTACCGGTTAACTGGTCACCAGACCTGGGCACGGTTGTCGCTAACGAAGAAGTTATCGACGGCAAGACTGAACGGGGCGGCTACCCGGTTTACCGGCGCAAGATGCGGCAATGGATGCTGAAGATCACTGCTTACGCTGACCGTTTGCTGGATGACCTGGACGACTTGGACTGGCCGGAACCGATCAAGGAAATGCAAAGAAACTGGATCGGCCGCTCAGTTGGGGCCCAGGTAACCTTCAAGATCAAGGACTCAGACAAGAGCTTTGCCGTCTTCACTACCCGGCCAGACACCCTCTTTGGCTGTTCATACACGGTTTTGGCACCGGAAAACGAACTGGTTAAGGAAATCACCAGTCCAGAACAAAAGGAAGCCGTTGAAGCCTATATTAAGTCCATCGAATCTAAGTCTGACCTGGAAAGAACCGACTTGAACAAGGACAAGACCGGGGTCTTCACTGGTGCTTATGCAATCAACCCAGTCAACGGGAAAGAAGTGCCGGTCTGGATCTCTGACTACGTTCTGGCAACTTACGGAACCGGGGCAGTTATGGCCGTTCCAGCCCATGACGAAAGGGACTACGCTTTCGCTACTAAGTTTGACTTACCAATCAAGGAAGTCGTTGAAGGCGGCGACATCAGCAAAGAAGCCTTTGCCGGCGACGGCCCCCACGTCAACTCAGACTTTTTGAATGGCCTCCGCAATGAAGAAGCCAAGGCCAAGATGGTTGACTGGCTGACTGAAAAGGGCGTCGGCGAAAAGAAGGTCAACTACAAGATGCGGGACTGGAACTTCTCCCGTCAGCGCTACTGGGGTGAACCAATCCCGGTCATCCACTGGGAAGACGGGGAAACCACTTTGGTCCCAGAAGACGAATTGCCGCTGCGCCTGCCTAAGGAAACCAACATCAAGCCTTCCGGCACTCCGGAAAGCCCGCTGGCTAACCTGACTGACTGGGTTAACGTTGTTGATGAAAACGGCCGGAAGGGCAAGCGGGAAACCAATACCATGCCGCAATGGGCTGGTTCAAGCTGGTACTTCCTGCGCTACATCGACCCGCACAACGACAAGGCTCTGGCTGACCCGGAACTTTTGAAGAAGTGGCTGCCAGTTGACCTTTACATCGGCGGGGCAGAACACGCGACCCTGCACCTGCTTTACGCTAGATTCTGGCACAAGGTCCTTTACGACCTGGGCGTCGTGCCAACCAAGGAACCGTTCCAAAAGCTCTACAACCAGGGCTTGATCTTGAAGAACCATGAAAAGATGTCCAAGTCCCGGGGCAACGTGGTCAACCCAGACGACGTTGTTGATGAATACGGTGCCGACAGCTTGCGGACTTATGAAATGTTCATGGGGCCTTTGAACGCGTCTATTGACTGGGATGACAACGGTCCTTCCGGTGTTAAGAAGTTCCTTGACCGGGTATGGCGGACTTTTGTCAATGACTTAGACCTGGATCCGATTCCATCTGAAAAGATCAGTGATGAAAACGACGGCAAGCTGGACAAGATCTACAATGAAACGGTCAAGACTGTTACGGAACACTTTGAAGAACTGCGCTTCAACACGGCTATTTCCCAAATGATGGTCTTCATGAACGCCTGCCAAAAGGTCGACAAGATTCCGCGGGAATACGCTGAAGGCTTCGTGAAGCTGATGGCGCCGGTTGCTCCGCACATGATGGAAGAAATCTGGCATGTCTTCGGCCATGACGAAAGCGTGCAGTTTGCTGCTTGGCCAACTTACGACGCAAGCAAGCTGGTTGAAAGCACGGTTGAAATGGCTGTTACGGTCAACGGCAAGAAGCGGGGCAGTTTCGAGATTGCCAAGGACGCAAGCAAAGAAGAGGCTCAAGCAGCCGCAACCGCTCTGCCGCACGTAAAGGAATTTTTGGAAGGCAAGGAGATCAAGAAGGTCATTGTCGTGCCAAACAAGATCGTGAACATTGTTGCCAAATAAATCTAAAATTTTCCTAAAAAATCAATTTATGGTATATTTCAAACTGGATCAGGAATATGATAGTAGGTTGAAGTATAAAGATTAGGGAAGTTTTATGGCAAAGAACAAATCACAGACCAACTCCCAGGCCCAGTTGTTAAAGGGCTCGGCCTGGATGACTATTGGCTCGATCCTGTCGCGGATTCTCGGGGCGATCTATATCATCCCTTGGTATGCCTGGATGGGAAAGTATGGCAACTTGGCCAACTCTCTGACGGCGAAGAGCTACAACATCTATAGCCTGTTCATTATCATCTCCACCGCGGGCATTCCAGGGGCGATCGCCAAGCAGATCGCCAAGTACAATGCCCTGAATGAGTACGGGGTCGGCCGTAAGCTCTTCAGGCACGGCCTGGCCTTAATGGGGGTCTTCGGGATTATCTCAGCGGCCTGCATGTACTTTTTGGCCCTGCCGCTGTCCGGCTTTAACCCCCAGGAAGTACCGGTGATCCGGAGCCTGGCTTTGGCCGTTTTGATCATTCCGCTCTTGAGTATCCTGCGGGGCTATTTCCAGGGCTTTAACGACATGATGCCCAGTGCCATGTCCCAGTTCGTGGAACAGCTGGCCCGGGTGATCTGGATGCTTTTGACGGCTTATGTGATCATGCGGGTCCAGCACGGCAACTATGTCGACGCGGTAACCCAGTCCAACCTGGCTGCCGCGATCGGGGCCGTGTTCGGTATTGGCCTGCTGGTGATTTTTTACCTTAGGCAGAAGCGGACGGTTGATCCATTGATTGCCCAGTCCAACAACCAGGTGCAGGTTTCAACCAACAGCCTGCTCTTTGAAATCATCCAGCAGTCGATCCCCTTCATCATCATTGACTCCGGGATCAACATCTTCCAGCTGGTGGACCAGTATACCTTCCACCCGATGATCGCCAGCTTCATGCACGTGCCTTTTGACGCGATCGAAAGCTGGTATGCCTTGTTCGGTTTGAACGCCAACAAGCTGATCATGATCGTGGTCTCCCTGTCAACGGCCATGGCGGTTACGGCTATTCCGCTCTTGTCAGGGGCCCACGCCAGAAGGGACTACCGGGATATTTCCCGGCAGATCGGCAATACCTTGGAACTTTTCTTGTTCGTCTTATTGCCGGCTTCGCTGGGGATGGCCGCTATCTCAGACCCCTTGTACACCATTTTCTACGGCTATGACCGGCTGGGAGCCCATGTCTTGTACCTGTCCTCCTTTACGGCCATCAGCTTGGGGATGTTTACGGTCCTCATGGCCATCTTGCAGGGGCTGGATGAGAACATGTACGCGATCCGCTATTTGATCCTTGGCTTGGTTATCAAGGCAATCGTCCAGTATCCGATGATCCGCCTTTTCAAGGTCTATGGCCCGCTTTTGGCGACCAACCTGGGGCTTTTGGCGGTCATCGCCATGTCCCTCAAGCACCTCAGCGTGAAATACCGCTGGCGGGCTGACCGGACCATGCGGCGCTTTATCGGGATTGCCAGCTTCTCCGTAGTGATGTTCGCGGCGGTCTTTGCTGTCGTTAAGCTGGGCGGCCTCTTCCTCAGCCCTTACCGGCGCTTGTCTGCCATGCTGCTTAGCGGTCTGGCGGTAGCCGTCGGCGTGCTTGTTTACGGGGGCTTGAGTCTTAAGACGGGGCTAGCCGAAAACATTTTGGGCAGCCGGGTAGCCCGGATCATGCAAAAGTTCAGATAATAGAATAGAGCCAGTTAAGGATCCTCCATTTGGAGGATCTTTTTTTGCGCCTCTTTTGGGTATTTTTCCGTTTTCATTTTTGTCCAAAACGTTTATTCATGGGGAAAATCTTGCGAAAAAAATTGCAAAAAGCCTAGGTCTGGCAAGGGACGGCCCGGCTTTTTGATAAAAGTATTTTTTAGTTTGTGAATAAAAACAATTCGATTAGTGCCGGGCTTTTAACAAAAAACTCTTTTTGAAAGATTGTTATTTTAGCAAAGGAAACGGTTACAGTAAATTACCCCAAAAAACTTGTAAGAAACTGTTGACATTTTTTCACAAAAGGACAATAATCAATAGTGAAAAGTGAAAAGGCTTACAAGCCGAGTGATATGAGGTGAAAACAATGGAAGTTAACGACAAGAAGGAATTGACTGAAGAAGAACGCGAAAATGCATACGTTCTTTGGTTTAACCAACTGCGCCGCGCTGACGTGGCCCTGGTTGGGGGTAAATCATCATCATTGGGTGAATTGACTTCAGGTACTGACGTGCCAGTGCCTTATGGTTTCGCAACGACCGCACACGGCTACCGGCACTTCATGGAAGTCAATGGCTTGAACGAGAAGGTAAATGCCTTGCTGGCAACTTTGAAGGACCCGGAAGACTCAGAAGAACTGCACCGGGTCTGCAGCCAGATCAGAAAGATCATGCGTGAGGCACCAATGCCGGAAGACTTAGCCGAAGACATCGGCAACTCATATGATGAGCTGGCCAAGATGACCGGGCAAAACGAACCATACGTTGCGGTTCGTTCAAGTGCTACGGCCGAAGACCTGCCAGACGCTTCATTCGCCGGGGAACAAGACACTTACCTTAACGTTAGAAGCCGCAAGGACGTCATCCGCAAGGTACAAGACTGCTACGCTTCCCTGTTTACCGACCGGGCAACCTACTACCGGATCAAGCAGAACTTCCCGCAAGAGAAGGTGGCTTTGTCAGCTGCTGTCCAAATGATGGCCTTCTCCAAGTCAGCCGGGGTCATGTTCACGGTTAACGTTGCCAACGGTGACGACACCAAGGTCATGATCGAAGGTTCATGGGGCTTGGGCGAATACATCGTTCAAGGGACGGTTACCACGGACAACTTCGAAGTTGACAAGGAAAGTATGCAGATCGCAAGCAAGACCATCAACAACAAGAACATTGAACTGATCCGTCTGCCAGGCGGCGGGGTTGAACAAAGAGACGTCCCAGAAGACGTGGCCAAGAGTCCATGTTTGACTGATGAAGAAGTTATTGAACTTGCCGGCTATGCAAAGCAAATTGAAAAGCACTATGGCTGTTACATGGACATGGAATGGTCCAGAGACCAAGACGACAAGCTCTGGCTCGTTCAAGCCCGGCCGGAAACTGTTTGGTCACAAAGAAAGAAGGAGGGCGGCGCCAAGGAAGAAACTGGCGCTAAGGCTCCAAGCTCCAACAAGGTTTTGGTCAAGGGTCTGCCAGCCAGCCCTGGCGTAGCTTCAGGTATTGTGCACGTAATTGACGACCCGAAGGACATCGGTGACTTCAAGGAAGGCGAAATCCTGGTTACCTTGATGACTTCACCAGACTGGGTCCCAGCCATGAAGAAGGCGGCCGCTATTGTTACCAACAACGGTGGGATGACCTGCCACGCCGCTATCGTTTCCCGGGAAATGCAAATCCCATGTATCGTTGGTACCGCCAGCCGGGGGACTTTTGCCACCAGATTGCTGAAGACTGGCCAGGAAGTAACGGTTGACGCCAAGAACGGGGTTGTCTACCAAGGTGTGGCTGATGAAGTCGTTAAGCCAAAGAAGGCTGAGACCGCGCCAATGGCTGCGGCTGAATACTTCCCGCCAACGGCAACCAGAGTCATGATGAACCTGGGTGACCCGGACCTGGCTGAAAAGTACTCAACTTTGCCAGCTGATGGTATTGGTTTGATGCGGGAAGAATTCTTGTGGACCACTTACATCCACCAGCACCCGCTTTACTTGATTGAAACCGGCCACCCAGAACGGGTTGTCAACGAACTGGCTAATGGGATCAGCAAGGTCTGCCGGGCCATGAACCCAAGACCAGTTGTCTTGAGATTCTCTGACTTCAAGTCCAGTGAATACCGGAACTTGAAGGGCGGGGACAAGTATGAACCGCATGAACCAGCTGACCTGCTTGGCTGGCGCGGGGCAAGCCGCTACTACGACCCGAAGTACATCGAAGCCTTCAAGCTGGAACTGGAAGCAGTCAAGAAGGTTAGAAACGAATTCGGCTTGAAGAACTTGAATGTCATGATCCCATTCTGCAGAACTGTTGAAGAAGCAGAAAAGGTAACCAAGATCATGGCTGACGAAGGGCTTGAACGTAGCCGCGACTTCAAGGTCTTCATGATGGCGGAAATTCCATCCAACATCATTTTGGCCGATAAGTTCAACAAGTACGTTGACGGCTACTCAATCGGGTCAAACGACTTGACTATGCTGATCATGGGGACTGATCGGAACAACGATGCCGTTTCCGCCCTCTACGATGAACGGAACCTGGCTGTTAAGCGGGCAATCCGTCACTTGATCAAGACCGCCCACAAGGATGGAAAGACCGTATCTATCTGCGGCCAGGCACCTTCAGAATATCCAGACTTCACTGAATTCCTGGTTAAGAGCG
>SFHY01000061.1 GCA_004556255.1 Lactobacillus delbrueckii | reverse complement strand
CTGCGTTCCCCGCGCTGGCTCTGTTTCCTCTCAACTACGAAACTCGCTTGAAGAGTCAGGGGAGCGGGTACTACTTCCTTCGTTTAACTTGTTGGATTTAATTCTAACAGGTCTCTCATTTTATGCAAGCCCCTTTTACAAACTTTTTTGAATTTTTCTGCAAAAATCTACATAAAGCGCTTGCCATTTTCACGGCAAAGCCCGTCCTGATCGCATTCATCCTAAATTGATAATATTTTTCGCTTTTTTGATCAATTTTTTAAACCAGTTCTTTGACTTGGACTAAATAATGGGGTATTCTGTGCTCATAACGAGAGCAAACAAAATTAATCAGAAAGACTAATACTATCCATGAATACCGATAAAATCAAAATTTTCCTTGATTTAGCAGAAAGCTTGAACTTCTCGCGGACTGCTCAAAACATGAATATTACCCAGTCGGCTGTTTCCCAGTCAATTTCTTCATTAGAGCGCTACTTAAATACCAAGCTCTTCTACCGCAGCCGCAAAGAAGTCAATTTGACCCCGGCCGGCCAGCTTTTTTACCAGGGGATGCAGCCGGTCATCACCCAGTTCAACAAGGCTGTCACCCACGCCCGGGAAGTGGCCCAGTCAGTCAACACTCTCTTGACCATTGGCTTCTCCGGGTCCGGTTATGACCGCTACGCCATCAACCAGTTGATCAATGAATACCGGAAGGTCAGACCGGAAGTCAAGATCTTCTTGGAAAATTACGACCACCGGACCATGGTTGCCCGCTTAAAGCAGGGCTTTTGCGACGTGATCTTGACCAGACCAGAATCAATCGACTCCGGCATCACCTTGACTTACGAAAAGCTGCTGGAAGGACGCTTTTACGCTGTCTGCAGCAAGAACTACTGCTACATGGGCAATTCGCCCGTTACCTTGAAGGACTTGTCTAAGGAGCGCTTGATCTTCCTGGACAACAGCTGGTGCCTGCCCAAGCAGAACTCCCTGCAGAATGCCTTAAGCCGGGACCTGGCCAGCCTGGACTATGCCGTGGCTAACAACATGGCCGACTACATCCAGATGATTTCCGCCGGCCTGGGCATCGGCATCTGTGCTGACTTTGTCGTCGACCCCAGCGATGACCAGCTGGAGCTTTTCCCTTTGGAAAAGGAAGTTACTGATGAAATCGGCATGGTCACCTTGAAGGACCGGAAGTCACCGGCCGCCGATTTTATCGCCTGGGTCAAAGAGCGGGGGCTGCCGGCCACCCACCAGGTCACAGAATAAGGAGCTGGAGAGCAAAGAATGAACACAGAACACTTGGCAATTTTTATTAACCTGGCTGAAACCCTGAGCTTCTCCGGGACAGCCATGAATATGGGGGTCTCCCAATCGGCGGTCTCCCAGACCATTTCCTCGATGGAGCGCTATATCGGGGCCGACCTTTTCTACCGGACCAGGAAGAAAGTCTCCTTGACTCCGGTCGGCAAGGCCTTTTACGAAGACATCCGCCCTGTCCACCACAATTACGTGGACACTTTACGGCAGCTGGAAGCCTTAAATGAGCAATCTAAAGACAAGATCACCATCGGCATCAGCAACTCCCCTTACGAAATCTTTGCCTTGTCTAAAAGCATCAAGGCCTACCAAGCAGAAAATCCCAAGGTCCAATTTTACATCGAAAGCCATAACAACCGGGACCTGGTTGGCCTCTTAAACGAAGGCGCCCTGGATATCGTTTTCTTAAGCCAAGACTCCTTGAGTCCGAGTGCCAATGTCAAATTCAAGCCGCTTTTAACAGGCAGGTACTGTGCCGTTTTCCAGCAGGACTATGATTTTGCCATCCGCGGATCGGTCAAGCACAGCGACCTGGACAAGCAAAGAGTTATCTTCTTAAGTGACAATATCTGCACCCCTGGCCAGTACTCTTTGCAAAAGATCCTCTGGCAGGAACTCCCCCACCTCAAAGTAACTTCCGCCAACTCCATCAACGCTGCCATGCTCAGCATCAAGGCAGGTCTAGGCATCGGCATCCTGCCTAACTTCCTCTTGCCTGACCAGCTGAAGGACTTGACAGTCGTTCCCCTGTCCGGCAAAAACGAGGTCAGCTATGGCACAGCCATCCCCGAGCGGACCATGTCTACCGCCAGCCAAGCCTTCTTTGACTGGCTGGAAGAAAGCAAATTGCCAGCCATGCATGAACTGGCTTAAATTAAAAGGCTAGAAGCACTTACTGCTTCTAGCCTTTTTGCATGTTATTTCAAATTTTCCTTGGCGGTCAAGGCCAGGTCCCAGGCCAGCCAGTCGCCCTTATTGTCTGAGCCCAGCCACTTGTCCAGCCTGCCCAGGCTGACCCCGGTCAATTTCACCCAAGCCGCCTTAGTTAAGCCTTTAGCCGCCAGGCTGCCAGCGGGCACTTTTTTCAAAAAGGCCAGGTCGGCCGGGTCATAGAGGGCGCTGGCCCGCAAATTATAGGCCCGCTCTTTGACTCCCATGAAGACCAGGCTGTGTGCGATTGCCGCCAGGGGCAGGCCGGTCTGCTCGCTCCATTCTTCCAAGCTGAGGCACTGGTCAATGGGCGTCGGCGCCAGCGGGAAAAAGTAGTTTTTCTTCCAGGACAAGGCCTGCCTTGGCACTTCCTGGCCCCGGTCAGCAAATTCTTCCTGCAGAAGCTTGATATCCTCGTCATACTGGCGGATCAGCTTGGTCTGGTAGGCCTTCAGCTTGATCAAGGTCGGCATCTCTTTCCTGGGAACAGCGGCCTGCTGGGCTGCCGTGTCAGTCAAAAGGGCCCCAAAAACGATCTGCCAGCGGCTTCTCCGCTTTTCGTCCAAAATCTCCTTTAGTTCATCCCCGCCCAGCTGGGCCAAATCCGTCATTGCCGTCCCTCTTTTCTTAAGCCAGAGCTTCCTTCAGCGGCTTAAAGCGCTTGTCGCCCGTGGAAAAATCTCTGACTAGCCACTGGAAGTCACCTTCATACTTGCAGTACAAAAAGCAGCAGGCCAAGTAGTCTCCCTGCTCTTCAGTTGCCCGGTCAAAAACTTCCGTGTCCGCGTAATTTTCCAAGACCAATTGGTCTTCATGCTCGTCCCGGTAGTAGGCCCGGCTTTCTTCCGCCGTCTTCCCCAGCCTCTTTAAGTCACCTAAATTGACCAGGGCCAGGACTTGCTCATAATCCTGGTAGTTTTCCTCCAGAATCCGGCCGGCGGTTTCCAAGTCCCCGTCATGGTCCAGGACCAGGCTGGAAACGGTATTGTCTTTTTCTTGAACGGCAATCATGCTTTGCGTGTCGGTCATCTTATTCTTCTTTCTAAAAAATTACTTGAAAAAGCGGTCAAAGAAACCCCGCGGCTTCTTTTCCTCGCTCTTGGCGGCTTCTGCGGCCTCCTTGGCCTGGGCCAGTTCATCCTGCAGCTTCTGGATCTGGTCGGCCTGCTCCTTCTTCTCAGCTTCTGCCTGCTGCTGCTTTTCAGCCTGGGCTTCCTTTTCCGCCAAAAGCTGGGCATTCTGTTCAGTGACCTTCATCATCCGGTCCATCATTTCGGCATTCTTCTTCAAGTATGGAGCAATGTTTTCGCCCATTCTCTGCCCCTGGACTTCCGCGGCGGCTCTGGCTTTTTCCATTTCAAAGCGCTCAGCCGCGATCCCGGTTTCCTTCTCATAACGCTCAGTCAGCAAGTGGTTGCCCTGCCAAAGGTCCATATTGGCCATCTTGACCGTCAGCCCCTGGCTGTCAAAAGTCTTGCAAATCTCAGCTGAAGCTGGCAGGTAGGCGAAGTAGCGGTTGATGTCGTTGCCCTTGTTGGGGAAGACCCGGGCCGGAATCATGCATTCCGGATTGTCCCGGGTAAAGGTGATTTCCCGCAAGGTCGCCTCATCGTGCAAGAGAATGCTCCAGTTCCGCCGGCCCAGGTCCTCAACAATATTGTAGTTCTTCATGTGGAAGTAATACTTGGTTTCCGTGTTGACCAGGCCGTATTCTTCAACCAGCTGCCAGAAGGCGTGCTTAACCGGGTAAAGGAAGTCGTGCTTGAGCTTCAAGTAGTCCTCGTCATCCATCTCTTCCAGCCAGCGGTCGATCTGCCGGGTCAGGTAAAGAAAGAGGGTGTTGTTCAGCCAGTGGCCGTGGTTGTCGGTATTGCCATCCAGGTATTCAAAAAAGTGGATGTCCGCGTCCGTCTTCTTGCGGAACTGGTTGCCCTGGCTGATCACGTAGCCCCTGCGGCCAACTTCCGTCAAAAGTTCGATATCCTTGCCCTTGCTGTTCATGCTGAAAATTGCCACCGGTTCCACCGCCAGTTTCTCGCCATGCCGGTTGCTCCGCTTCTTCAAAAAGCTCTGGGCGGCGCTAGAAGAAAAGAGGGAGACTTCCGGGTCATCGATGCAGATCGGGGTGATGACCTGGTCTTCATCCATGTAGTGGTCGGTAAAGTTCCAGATATTCTTGTTGATGACCTTGGGGTTGGAGCTGTAGGCGCTGACCCGGTCCTGCTTGCTCAAGCTCTTGCCGGCCAGCAGCTTCTTTCTGACTGCTGCCGTCATCCCGAAGAGCTTGTCTTCTGAACTGGCCTGGACGATCTCCTTGGTATTGCCGATGGTCAAGTTGGAGGCAATTTTAAGCAGGGTAGACTTGCCAGTTTCCCCCTGCCCGACCAGGCCGGCCACGATCGGGACGTCTTCCACAATCCCGTTTCGCTCGTCGATGGCCTGGCGGATCTTCCAGATGCTGCCACTTTCCAAGACATACATCAAGAAGGAGAAGGCAGCCTGGGATTCATTGTCCTGCTTGCGGTCGCGGTAGAAGCGGATAATGTCAAAAATCGCTGACACATCCTGCCGGGTCGGCTTTTGAACCGCGACTGGTTCTTCCTGGTAGGAATCGATCGCCGGCTTCTCCAGAATCGTCCCGGTTACCGGATCTTGCAGATAAAGCGGTCGCGGATAGTGGGCCTTTTCATCTGGCAAAACAATTGCTTCAGCATTTTCATTGCCCTCGCCAAAGACGATCTGACTGAGCCGCTGGCTTAATTCTTCGTCAGCCAGGATCTTTTCTCCTGTCAAATCCTCCTTGTCAATCCCGCTTTTGAAACGGAGAAGCTTGGCCGTCTTCTTGAAGGACACGCTGGCCTGGCTTTGGCCTAATTGCCCCAGCCGGGTTGCTTCTTTGAAGTCCTTTAAAGGCGCTGTCGCCAGCTTGTCTGCCAAGCCACTGACTTCCAGCAGGTACTGGGACCGCTTGTCTTCTGCCTGGTCCAAATAGCCCTGGTAGATTTCTTTGTTTAAAATATCGCTCGCCTTAGCCGTCAGCTCTTTGACCAGCTGCTGGACCATGGCCCAGTCATCCCCGGTCTTATCCCCGCTGCTTAAAGCGTAAGTGGCCCCCTGCCCCCAGTAGAAGCGGTACTTGTCTTTCCCCGTCAGCAAGAAGAAGCTGCTTTCTCTTTCCGGTGCAAAACTAACCGCCAGCCGGCCGGCAGCCAGTTTTTCCTTTAAGTCCGGGCAGTCGCCGGCTAAGAGCGGAAAAAGCCGGGACAGTTCACTTGCCGCGGCGAGTTCGGGAACTTCTTCCTCCCCAAAAAGCAGGCAAAACTTTACCTTCTTAAATAAAGGGCTGAGCTCCCGGTCCAGCAGGGCCCAGTCAGGAGCGGCCAGGGCGGCCGTCAGACTCCCGTATTCCTCCCCTGCTTCCTTGATGTCTTCCAGCAAGCCATGCTGGATCAGTAACTTTCGCTGAGTATCAATAATCCTTGCCATCTGTCTTATTTCCCATTCATGACTTTTTGCCTGCCATATTGCAGACCTTTAACAAGATTATAGCACTATCCGGCCAGTTTTCGGCAGCGTTTACCCGCTTTACTGGCAAGATTCTGCGGATTTTTGCCAAAAGAAAGCCGGCCTGGGAAAAATAGTTTATCATGAAAAGAGAAAATAATTGAAAAGAGGAAAAATAATGACTATCTCCCAATATTTTATCCTGGGCTGGATTGGCTGCGGGATCTTCATCCTTTTTGCCTTGATCTGGCTCTTCGGCCTCATCACCAGCCAGCCGCGCCTGCGCTTTGCCTGCGACTTTTTCTTGGTCGGTGCCTTATTCATCATGTTGATTGGCTTCGGCGGCCGGCACAAGCAGGTCCTGCTGCAAGAGAAAAGGCAGGCTGCCATCGCCCTTAAGCAAAAGAATTACGACCAGACCGGGGAAAAGTTCCGGCAAAACAGCACGGACATCGCCAAGAGCATCGATGAAGCTGCTGCCAGCGTAACTACCGCCTGGCAAGATGCCTTAAAGGCGAATCAGCAAAAGAAAAAGAGCAAGAGCAAGAAAGCTCCCCTCTCCCCGTCTAAAGCTGTCAGCCAGGCTTTTAAGGACGAAAAGAGCCAGCTGGAAAAGGGCAAGAAAAAACTGCTCAAGCAGGCCGACCTTCTGGCCCTTCTCAAGCAGTATCAGTATAAAAATGCCAAAATTAAATATGCCAGCTATAAAGCGGTCCAAAAGACTGAACTAGCCTACTACAACGCCGTCGTCAGCATCAATGGCCTGACTTTGGCCCAGTACCAAAAGCAGGTCAGCCGGGCTAAAGAAAAGTATGACCAAGCCGCTAGTGAATTAGGACCACGTTAAGCCCCGGGTCTGGCAGAAGTCCACGATAAAGGAAGCCATCTTCTGGGCAACCTTCGGCTCTTGGGCCAGATTCCGGCTGGCCAGGCTGATGGTGTAAGAAGTATCTTCCGTTACCGGCACGGCAATAGCACCGGCAGATTCGTGGTACTTGGACTTAGGCAAGAGAGCCACCCCTTCACCGATCGCCACCAGGTCAACCAGGGTCCGGACATCGTCTGTCACGCTGCTGATCTGGGGATGGATGTCATTTTTTGCAAAAACGTCAGCGATGATCCCGGCCAAGGCATGTTCTTCCCCAAAAGCCAGGTAAGGATACTGCTCGATCTGCTTCAAGCTGACCGATTTCTGCTTGGCCAGTTCATGGCCCGCCGGCAAGAGCAGCTCCAGCTTTCTGTGCATCATTGGTACTAAGTCAAAGCCGGCAATCTTTTCACCCGGCCGGGTAGTGACAATGGCCAGGTCAAGTTCCCCGCTTTGCAGCATGTCCAGGAGCTTGCTGGTCACGGCCCGCTTTAAATTAAAGTCAACCCGGTATTCCGGATTGACCTGCCGGTAGTCCTTGATCACATCGGTAATGAATTTATGGGCCACGATTTCAGCCACCCCAATTGACAGCTTGCCGCTTTCGCCCAGGGCCATCTCAGACAATTGCCGCCGCCCTTCCTGGATCTGCTGGACCCCGGCCTCGCTATACTCTTTGAAGACCTTGCCGTAGACCGTCAAGCGGATATTGCGGCCTTCTCTTTCAAAAAGGGGAACGCCCAGTTCCTCTTCCAGTTTCTTGACCGCGTAGCTCAAGGTTGGCTGGGAAATCCCCAGTTTTTCCGCTGCCTGGGCCATATACTGGGTCTCAGCCAGCTCGTTGAAGTATTCCAAGTGTTGAAAGTTCATGTCTTCTTCCTCATCGTTAAGTCTTAACTCTTATTTTTGGTTCAGTATAAAAACTTGTGTAAACGGCTGTGAG
>SFHY01000060.1 GCA_004556255.1 Lactobacillus delbrueckii | reverse complement strand
CGAAGGCGATGTAATTGAAGGCGAAGTTAAGTCTTTGACCAACTTCGGTGCCTTTGTTGAAGTTGCTGACGGCATCCAAGGCTTGGTACACGTTTCAGAAATTTCCAACAAGCACGTTGACAAGCCAAGCGACGTCTTGACTGTAGGTCAAAAGGTCAAGGTTAAGGTTCTTAACATTGACCCAAGTGAAAGAAGAATCTCCCTGTCAATTAAGCAAGCTGATCCAGAGAACGCTTCTTCATCAAACGACAGACCTCGCGCACGTCGTTCATCAAACAACGACGCAGTTGCTCGCAAGTACATGAACAACGACGACAACGGCTTCTCACTTGGTGACATGATCGGTGACCAACTTAAGAACCGTTAATCAGCACTAAAAAGACCGACCGTTGGTCGGTCTTTTTGTTTGACAATAATCAATAGAAAGCAAAAGAGGTGAAAAGATGCCATTACCAATTGTTGCCATCGTAGGGCAGCCCAACGTGGGCAAGTCAACCCTGTTCAACCGGATTATCAATGAACGGGTGGCGATCGTGGAAGACCGGCCAGGTGTGACCCGGGACCGGAACTATGCCCGGGCTAGCTGGATGGGCCACCAGTTCAGCATCATCGACACTGGGGGGATTACCTGGGAAGACAGTACGATTGACGAGGAAATCCGGGCCCAGGCGGAAATCGCTATTGAAGAGGCCGACGTCATCGTCATGCTGGCCGATGCCAGCCAGGGGGTGACCAGCCTGGACGAACGGATCGCCCACCTGCTCTACCGGGCCGATAAGCCAGTTCTTTTGGCCGTTAACAAGGCTGACAACCCTGAGCAGCGGACCGATATCTATGACTTCTATAGCTTGGGCTTGGGCGACCCAATCCCGGTTTCCGGTTCCCACGGGACGGGGATCGGTGACCTGCTGGACGAAGTAGTCAAGAACTTCCCGGCCGATGCTGAAAAGACCGAAGAAGGGGTTATCTCCTTCAGCGTGATTGGCCGGCCAAACGTGGGCAAGTCATCCATCGTCAACCGCCTGTTAGGCGAAGAACGGGTGATTGTGGCCAATGAAGAAGGGACGACCAGAGACGCCATCGACACGCCATTCGTCAAGGATGGAACCAAGTTCCGGGTTGTTGACACAGCCGGGATCAGACGGCGGGGCAAGGTCTATGAGAAGACCGAAAAGTACTCCGTCATGCGGGCGATGAGCGCCATGGAACGGTCAGACGTGGCCATCCTGGTCCTGGATGCCAGCACCGGGATCAGAGAGCAGGACAAGCACGTGGCCGGCTACGCCCATGAAGCGGGCCTGGGGATGATTATCGCCGTCAACAAGTGGGACTTACCGAAGAAGGACTCTTCATCCGGCAAGGACTTTGAAGCGGTGATCCGGGAAGAATTCTCCTACCTGGACTATGCCCCAATTGTCTTTGTTTCAGCCAAGACCGGCAAGAACATCGACCAATTGCCAAAGATGGTCAAGGAAGTCTACGAGAACAAGAACCAGCGGATCCAGTCATCCGTCTTAAACGACCTGCTCCTGGAAGCCAGCCGCTTGGTGCCGGCGCCGATGGTCAAGGGCAAGCGGCTCCGGGTCTACTACATGACCCAGGTCAAGACCAATCCGCCGACTTTCGTTGTTTTCTGCAACGATCCAGAACTGATGCACTTCTCCTACCAGCGCTTTTTGATCAACCAGCTGCGGGAGAATTTCGACTTCACCGGGACCCCGATCAAGATCCTGCCGCGTAAGCGGAAGTAGGACCGGGCTTTTCTTTTTCAATTTGTGACATTCTCTTGAAAAAGTGCTAAGCCGCGGGCTAAAAGCCTTGTAGGGACAACGTTCTTGTGATATTTTAGAGAGCAGGGAATTAATTGAATGCAGCAAGCGCTCAGTGTCCCTCATTTCTGCAAGAGAAATGAAGTGATTAGACGCGAGTCTAATTTATAGGAGGTGAATTCCACATGGCAAATAAGGCAGAATTAGTTTCAGAAGTAGCTGCAAAGACTAAGTTGACTAAGAAGGATGTTTCAGAAGCTGTTGACGCAGTTTTCGAAGCCATCCAAGAAGACTTGGCTAAGGGCGAAAAGGTGCAACTGATCGGCTTCGGCACTTTCGAAGTACGTGACCGTGCAGCTCGCAAGGGCCGCAACCCACAAACTGGTGCTGAAATCGAAATTCCAGCAAGCAAGGTTCCTGCATTTAAGCCAGGTAAGGCTCTTAAGGACGCTGTTAAGTAATTGACGCGCTTTAAAATAAAGAAACGCCGGTATTTCTGGCGTTTTTTTGTTTGGGCAAAAAAACTTATTTAGCTGACTAGTTACGGTACAATAGTAAGCAGAAAGTGAGGACAAAGATGACATATTCTGAACAATTGTTGGACGCGATTCAAGGCCACCGCTTCAGCGAGAGCCGCGCCCTCTTGAAGCAGGCCCTGGAAAACGATGATCCGGAGATCCTGGCGTCTCTGGCGGAAAACCTGACCGACCTGGGCTTTACCGACCTGGCCAAGGAAGTCTACCGCAGCTTGATCGCTGATTTTCCCAATGAAGACCTCTTCAAGGTTTACCTGGCCGAAATCCTCCTTAATGACGGGGCAGAGGACGATGGCTTGACCCTGCTTTACAATGTGCCGGCCGATTCAGATGCCTATCTGGAAAGCCTCCTGGTTCAGGCTGACTACTACCAAAGCGAGGGCCTGATCGAAACGGCGCGGGCCAAGATGGAGCAGGCCCGGCAGCTGGCCCCGGATGAAGATGCCATTACTTTTGGCCTGGCGGAACTGGACTACATGAGCGACTTGAACGACCAGGCCCTGCCTCTGTACCAGGACTTGCGGCAAAGACAGACCATGTTCGGGGAAGTCAACCTTAATCAGCGGGTCTTCCAGACCCTGGCTAAGCTGGGCCGGTATGAAGAAGCAGCCGCTTTTATCAATGACCATAAAGAAGACCTCCTGGACATCGACGCCAAGTACCAAGCCGGGGTAATCATGGAAGAGGCCGGCCAGTTTGACAAGGCCATTTCCTTCCTTGATGATGTCATTAAGCAAAGCCCTGACTACGTCAACGCTTATCCTTTCCTGGCCAAGGCCTACCAGGAAGAAGACAACCCAGAGGAAGCCCTCTTTGCCGCTCAGACGGGCCTGGGCTACAATGAGCTGGATGAAGAGCTTTACCTGACTGGGGCTAAGGCAGCCGCCAAATTAGGCAAGGCTGAGGATGCTGAGGACCTCTTGCAGCGGGGCCTCGAGATCAACCCGGACAATTCCAGCCTCCGCCTCTTGCTGAGCGACCTCTACTTAGCCCAGGGGCGGGCAGAAGACTCCCTGGCCTTGTTTACTGCTCTGGCTGACAGCGACCTGGAGCCCCAGGCCCACTGGAACATGGCCCGGTCATACCAGGAAATGGAAAAATATGACCAGGCCCTGCAGGAATACCTCCTGGCCTACCAGAGCCTGCAGACCAGTCCTGCCTTCTTGCGGGGGATGATCTCCTTTGCTCAAGAGAGCGCCCAGGGCGATCTGGCCCGGCAATTGCTGGAAAAGTACTTGAAGCTTGTACCAGATGACCAGGAAATGCAGGATCTTTACGAGCAGCTGAGAAATTAGAATTTTGGATGATGACCAGCTTTTGCTGGTCATTTTTCTTTTTTAATATTTTCTAGGCTTTTAGCGGGCAGGGAAGAAAAGCGGTAGAATAGAAAGATAGACCATTAAATATTTTGGAGGGATGATTTTGCAATTCAGCTTTAACAAAAAGCGTGACCGGGCCGTCTACTGGAAGTACTCTGTCTTCTTCCTCTTTTTGGCGGCCTGTGTTTTTGGACCTTACTTGGTTACGGGCCACAGCTTGATCTGGAACACTGACGCGGCCAACCAGCACTTGCCCTTGATGGTCAAGTACCGGCAATACGTGCTCAGTTTCCTGCGCCATTTAAGCCAGGGGCCAGCTGAATGGTCCTGGACCATGGGCCTGGGCAGTGACCTGTTTTCAGTCTTTTCTTACTATACGATTGGTGACGTCTTTGCCTATCTGGCGCTTTTGTTTCCAACCAGCTACTTGGTCTTTGCCTACCAGCTGATCCTGATTTTGCGCCTTTACTGCGTGGGCTTGGCCTTTGTTTACTTTGCCCGCCATTTTGACTTTAAAGACGGTGTTGTCTTGATTGGCAGCGGTGTCTACATGGTCAATGCCTACCTGCTGTACGCGGCCCTGGCCCAGCCGATGTTCACCACGACCTTTATTCTTTTTCCCTTGATCGTGGTCCAGCTGGAGCGCCTCTTGCAGGGGGGCAGCGCCTGGCCTTTATTCGGGGTCTTCGTCTGGATGCTGGTCAGCAACTATTACCTGGCCTTTGTCCTGGGCCTGGGGGCGATCATTTACCTGCTTTTGCGCTGGGGCCTGGATTATTGGAAAAAGATTCCTTTCTGGCCAACAATTAAGAAGCTCTTCTTTGCCAGTTTAGGAGCGGTCCTTCTGTCAGCCGGCCTGCTTTTACCGGAACTTTTGGCCGTGGTCAACTCCACCCGGACCGGATCGCAGTTTGCCAACGGCTTAACCTTTTATCCGGCCTACTACTACTTGCTTTTGCCAAAGGAACTGATTGACGGGGACAATTGGAAGTTGATGTTCTGGTCAGCCTTGGGCCTGGCCAGCATCATCCTGCCGGCCCTGGTCTACCTCTTCCGTAACTGGCGCAAGTACCGCCTGGTCGCTGCTTCTCTGTTATTAGGGGCAGTCATGCTCTTGATTCCGGCAGTCGGGGCAGTTTTTAACGGGGGGATGTCAGCGTCAAACCGCTGGACCCTGCTCTTGTACCTGCCTTTTGCTTTCAGCGTAATGGTCTTTGTTAAGGCGGCCGGCGAGCAGGCAGTAAGTCAAAAGGAGATGCAGCTGATTTTTACCGTCAGCGGAATCTACCTGGTCTACCTGGTCGCCATGTCCTTTTTGGAAAATGACTACAAGCTCTTCTTGCCGGTCATCTTCCTCTTGCTCAGTCTGGGGGCCAGCTACCTGGTCAACAAAGGACAGGCTTTAAAGCGGACGCTATTGCTTACTGTAGCGGCTAACTTGGCCTTTAACGCCCTGTACGCGGCTCTTCCATACAACGGCAACTTCGCGGCCAACATGCTGGTCAGGGGGGAATATGAGCAAATCGCGGAAGACCGCTATGGCGGTTTAAACCAAATCCTGCCGGCCGGTTTTTACCGGGTCAACACAGTGTCAAATAACCAGTTTGTCAGCCAGAAGAAGCTGTTTAACGACTTGACCAGCGGCCTGGCCAACGTGTCATCTTACTATTCCATCCAGAACCAGTACCTGGGTCAGTTCTCGACCGACCTGGGCAACCTGCAGTATGATAACAACATTCCCTTCCACCAGCTGGATGACCGGACAATATTGAACAATTTCCTGGGCGTCCGCTATATTTTTAACCAAAAATACTCAGTAAATGGCAGCAAGGTGCCCGGGACTTACGACCTGATTGCTGCTGGCAAGGAGAAAAAAGACCAAAATCAAGAGTCTGTCTACCAGGCCGAGCTCTACAAGACTACAGAGGCCTTTCCGCTGCTTTGGCTAAGCTATAAGGCAATTAGCCCCAGCCGCTACCAAAAGCTGTCAGCGAGCCAAAAAGAGCGGGCTCTGGCCAGCGGGGTGGTGGTCAAGGGGCTTGGCCTTAAAGCCGCGAAATTGACCGGGGTCAAGACCATCAAGGCCAGCCTGGTCGCTGCCAGTGGCAAGAAGCTGAGCAAGAATAAATTGACCTATACGGACTCTGAAGCCAGCTACAAGCTAAAGCTGCACTTGTCAGATGAAGAAAAGGCCAAACTGGGCAAAAGCGAGCTGCATGTCGAGATCAGCCAGATTTCCTACCAGCCTTTCACTTTAAGCCAGCAGCTGGACTTGGAGCTGAAGAAGGCCAAGCAGGAGGCCAACCTGGCTGGGCAGACCTTTAATGAGCGGGCGACCCGCTACAAGTACTGGCGCTACCACCTTCTGGCCGGTTCACCCGACCCCAGCTACAAACTGACGGTAACGGGGAAGAAGGCCAGTGAAACAATTGTGCAGAGAAGCCAGGATATGACTTCCTTTTACCGCCTGGTCGACAGCGCGGTCATGAACATGGGCACTTACCAGACTCTGCCCAATAGTCTGACCTTCCAGCCTTCAAAACTGGGGACCTACCGCTTCAAGATCAAAGTTGCAGCAATTCCTTTGAATCAAGAATACACGAAAGAAGTGCGGCAGATTCAAAAGCAGGGGGTCAAGCAGCTGAAACTCGCGCAAAACCAGCTGACTGGCCTCTTTACTAGCGAGAAGGCCGGTGTCGTTACTTCGACCATCCCTTATTCAAACGGCTGGACGGCTATGGTTGACGGCAAGGCAGTCAAGGTCCTTAAGACCAACACGGCCTTTGTCGGCTTCAAAATGCCAGCAGGCAAGCACCGCGTCCGCCTGGTTTACCGGACGCCGGGATTGCGAAGCGGCCTGCTGATTTCACTCTTGACGGCTTTAGCCATCTTGGCTTATGCCGCGGTTAGTCACAAAGAATGGCGGCGGGAATTCCGAGCCAAGAAAAAAGAAAAATAGCTTTTAATAGTCAAATGCCAATAAAAAAACGAGCCAGCTGGCTCGTTTTTTGTCTGCATATTTTTAATTTGCTGCTTTTATTCCTTGATCAGCTTGCGGGTAACCAGATCATCCTTCATCAGTCTGGTCATCACCTGGGCAACTTCCTTGGCCCGGTCGTTGGAGTCCATGTGGATGGTCAAACCGTTGTCTGACTGGATCAAGGTGTGAGGAAGTTCAACCTGGTTGTACTTAAGGTCTGGGTCCAGGTCCGGCAGCATGTATTCCAAAGTTGCCGTCCAGCCCAAACCGCCGACTGCCATTTGCAGGGCGACTTCGTAGTCGTTGACCTTGATGCTCTTGTTAACGGAGAGGTTCTGGTCTTCAAGCAGGTGGTCAACGGTCTTTTGGAAGCCGGAGTCATCGCTTAAGGAAACCATCTTTTCTTCGCTCAAGTCCATCAAAAGCTGCTGGCTGAACGGAACGTCCCGCTTGCCTTCTTGGTAAAGCTTGCTGGTTTCAGGGATGATCAAGAAGATCCGTGGCTGGAAGAGGAAGAAGTTCTTCAAGTTTTCCCCCCGCAGGAGCGGCCCCAAGTAGATGTCAACCATCCGGTTGTCGATCAAACGCTTGGCAGAGTTGATGGAGAAGGTCTTGATCAGTTCAAAGCGGGTGGTTTCAAACTGCTTTTGCAGAACAGGGATGATCTTCCCGCTTTCGCCTGGTGCCCAGATCGGGGAGAAACCGATCTTGATGTAGGACTGCTCTTCTTCAGTGAAGCGGCGCAGGTCCTGTTCGATCTTCATCTGGTCGCTGTGCAGCTTGGCTAAGCCGTCGCAAAGGGTCCGGCCGGCTTCAGTCAGTTCGATCGGCAGGGTTCTTCTTTCCAGGAGAACGACATTGTATTTCTTTTCTGCCTTGCTCAAAACCTGGCTGACATATGGCTGGCTCAGGAAAAGCTTCTTAGCGATATCGCTGACTGTCTGGCAGTCTTCAGCAGTGGTCAAGATTTGGTAAAGTACGTCTTGTTTCATCTTAATGCTCTCTTTTAAGTGAATGAATTTACAAAATAAATTAACTATGTTT